>CAIJNR010000093.1 GCA_903822055.1 uncultured Francisellaceae bacterium
GTAGTTTTTTATGAAATAATTAAAACTAGAGGATAAAATGAAAATTTTTTTGAAATCACTTTACAGACTTTTTATATGTCCGGCAAGAATAAACAGAACAGGCTTTTTATTGCGAATATTATTTTGGTGCTTAACAGTTTATTTATCCGTAATCGGCGCAAGGCTTTCCTTCGAGCTGTTCGGTATTTCTAAGGTGCTAGACTGGATAGTTGTAGTTGGTTTTCTGCTTATGGCTGTTGGAGTTTTAAGTGCTTTTATTTCCAGGTTGCATGATTGTAATATGTCTGGATATTATCTTTTACTTATCTTCATACCATTTGGACAGTTAGCAGTCATTGCTTGGACATTTTTTTGTCGTGGAGTTAGAGGTACAAATAAATTTGGTGATGAACCAAAAAGTAGAAAATGCTTAAAGAATACTTCTTGTGCAATACCAACATAAGTGACAGAATACAACTACAACCTCAGTTCGTAAATTAGCTAAGTAATTGCAGTTAATTTACGAACTGAGGTTTATATGAATATTATTGTCCTGTTAAGATCCAGACCTAACTGTTGAAAATAATTCTGGATTAACTCTAGCATCATTTAAGCTAACTGCCCAATGTAAATGAGGACCAGTAGAGCGACCAGTACTACCAACAGTGCCTACTATGGTTTGAGTGTCGACAGGATCTCCTTCAGCCACGTTTATAGTATCTAAATGAGAGTAGCTAGTTATTAAACCTTGTCCATGATCTATAAATATTGAGTGGCCAGTATAAAAAAAATTACCAGTTAATATAACTTTTCCACTAGCAGATGCATAAATTTTGGTGCCAGCAGGAGCTGCTAGATCTAAACCAGAGTGGAAGCCTTTGTGCATACCATTTAAAATGCGGTTTAAGCCAAATGGACTCGATTTTCGGCCAATTATTGGTTGCTGTAATGTTAAATTAGGTATTTGATGAGACCAATAATTATATGCATTTCTTATTAATTCATTTTCTTTATTAATTCTAAGTTGATCTGCAAGTGATGGGCTAACTAATTTTGGAGATAGCTTTAATCGTTCAGTAGGATATTTTGGTTTTGCTACCATAAAAGTTTTTTCAATGTTTTTGGTAAAATTATTTTGATCTTTTTGATCTAAAAAAATCGAAACTTTATGTAAGCCTGGTGGGGTATTCATCGGAATACCTAATATTGCCAACCAACTACTATGGTTATTATTATGTTGTGATGAAATATTATTGTATTTAATAACTAAAATTCGTTTATTATTAAAATAAACTACCGGTAAACTAACACTTTTTGTATCTAATGGTAAAATAGCAATACCACCTGGTACGGCCTTATGTTTTGGTAAAGATCTATTAGGCTGATCTTTACTATAAGAAACGTTGATAGCTAGCATGCTTGATGATAAAATTATTATAGCTAATATAAAACGAAAATTAAATTGTGTATGGTGATCATTCATTTGTTTCTTGTGTTGAATCTTCTGTTTCAAGTTGTATAGATTTATTTAATCTATCTAAGGATATTCGAGCATCAACATTACCGCCTCTTGCAGCTTTTTTATACCACAATTTTGCAGTAAGTAGATTTTTTGGGGTTCCTTTGCCGTATTCATATGAATTACCAATAACATACTCTATGGTATGGTAATCTTTATCATTTGTTAAATCATGATTACTATGTTTATGTTGGTATATGTACTTATCAAGAGCAATTTTAAAATATTTTTGGGCAGTTTGGCCGGATTCATAAGATAAACTAAAGTAACATTCACCAATTATGCGCTCTATATTAGGATTTTTAGATACTTTTCCATATAATCCCATTGCTTTAATTGTTATTGGTAATCTAAATGAATATATTACATAAATAATAAATATAAACATTAAAATATAAATCTGAGTTTTATAACGAGAAGTTCTGTACATTTTTCGCATTTAAGAATTATAGTTGATTTTTTATAATTCTACCTTAGGTATAAACTAATTATGAATCAAGATGAACTCTTTATGCAGAAAGCACTAGAACAAGCTAAGCTAGCCTGGCAATTAAATAATGAAGTGCCAATTGGAGCAGTTGTAGTGCAAGACAACCAAATAATTGCGGTTGGATCGAATTTGTCTATTACTAATTTAGATCCAACCGCCCATGCAGAGATAATAGCTATTCGACGAGCAGCACAGTTTCTTAATAATTATAGATTAGTAGATGCTTGCTTATATGTTACAGTTGAGCCTTGTGCTATGTGTTTTGGTGCCGTCTTGCAGGCTAGAATAAAAAAAATAGTATTTGGTGCTAAAGATCCAAAATTTGGAGCAATAGGTAGTGTAGTTAATTTAAATAACTATCTGTGGACTCATAAGTTTACTTATCAAGGTGGAATTTTAGAAAAAGATTGTAAATCTATAATGCAAGAGTTTTTTAAAAATAAACGTAATTAAATTTTACCCACAATATTTTTGCATATCTATGTGGATAAGATGGTAGCAATTTGTTTTAAGCCATATGGCGTATAGCTTTTTTAAGGTTGTTCAAAAAGTTACCAAATGTTTGTTTAATATTTATTTGTGTAGATAAATTTGACAACACATCTAAATAATTTTTATTATGCAGTATAAATTTATAGGCGCGTAGCTCAGCGGTTAGAGCATCACCTTGACATGGTGGTGGTCGGTGGTTCGATTCCACTCGTGCCTATATGAATTTGCAACCCATCACGGATAATAAATGTTACTTAATATGGATATTACTATAGAAATTTTATCTAGAGCTCATAATATATATTGTTTGTTGAAACAAACTTCTGATTCTATTTACAATACTATTTATGTGCTAATAGAAACTTTGCAAGCAAAAATAAATTTATTATTCAGCTTTAGTGCTAAACAACCTACATCTATGGCTACAGAAAGCGAAACGCCTAATAGTTATTTATTACAATACTATAAATTTTTAGCTGATCGCATATATGAGCAATTATACGTGCTAAAAAGCCAACAACAACTATTGGACAATCTAGTCGTTTTTTATGAACAAAAAATCAATACTACCGATACGTTGCATGGTGATAGGCATAATATGTGTCGAATGGTCCTAGTAAATAATTGCATTGTTCAAAATCTTTATTGTATAGATGAAACTCGCACTAAATTTACCATGTTTGATTATCAATACAGAGAATTACACATGCATTACCTGGCAATACAACAATCTATCAACTTAACGTGTGAAAGACCAAACATTCATGCTTATCTTTTTCAACCGTTACCTGATTATCGCATACGGTATCGGCAATCTTTAAGAAAAACTATAAAACAATTGGATGAATTTCAAGTTGTCCAACAACAATTGTGGCGAGATTTAGTAGCACAGTATTTTTTGCGACTAGAAATGATAAATACTTCTTATGAACTTTCTAAATCTTTAAGAAATTATGCACGTAAAGCCGCCGTAGCTAGACAAACTATAAAAAACAATTATGATAAAAAAATTAAAGAGCCATTTATCCTTTTAATGGGAGAGTATGTAATATATAGAAAATTGGAAATCAAAAAGCAAAATGATTATGAAAATCATAACAAAATGATTACTCCAACTAATATCACAAACATTGATCATACCGAAAGACATAACAAGTTAAAATGTAACTGCTAACCTCAATTCTAGCAAAATTTATAAAAAGCATTTAACACATGTTTTTGCTATTCCATAATTGATAGTAAGTTTATTGCCTTATAACAATAAATGCCTTGTTTTGTACTTTATGTTTTAAAAATTTATCTTTACTCTCAGTTATGGAGGAGATACTCAAAATTTAATTGACTGCTCTACAAAACGTGTGATAAACATTGCATTGGTAGATTGCAGTAATTAATTATAAAAAAACAACAACACATAGGCAGATGGAACAAATATTATTCAACTAAATTCTATCAGTTGTTTTCCAAGTTTACACCAGAGGAAATTTTCGATGTTACAACAAACAAGCTTATGTGATTTGCCCATTGAACAGTTAAAAAAGAAACTTTTTTTAGTACATACACTTCCAGGTTTGTCAGAAGATGGGATCTTAAAGGCTAGTTGGGGGGATGCGGGGGGGATCCGCATTAAAGAGGCGCATTATTGGATGTTATCTTCTGAAGATCAGAGACATAAGCATCCTGATATCTCCATTACCTCTACTAAACATGCTTCAATCCATATGGTTTTAAACCACCATGTGGCTACCAATTTGTGTGGGTACCATTTAAAACCATTTACCGTTATCATTCCAGTTTACCAAGAAAAACAAGAGGATGATCCACTTAAGCAAGTTGTAGCAGCCTGCGTTTCAGAAATAGTTATGGTTGGGGATTATAAACTACCAAAAAATACTGTTATTATTGTTAGGAAAGATAAAGCAGCTGATATACCAGAATATTATAAAACTAATAATTTTAATATTCATATTTATGAAGATCAAAATGCAGTATATTTGTCAGATCCAAATAGCACGCCTATCACCGAGATCTCAGAAAAAGTTTATCACAACAAGATAGACACCGTTAATAAAGTTGTTACGTCCTTGGGGGGAGAGAGAATTTCTCTTCACGCGTCAACGTCACCTTTTGCTTGTGTACCAGACCAGAGTGTGCAAAACATAAATACAGCTGAATTCTTTAAAAAATTATTACCAAACCAAACAGCTTCTTTTGGTAGTGACGAAATGGAGCATCCGCATTCTAAAGGACAGCAATGGAGAGTTGCAAGAAGCCGTTATGATTATTCTGGAGCATTTTATGGAGAAGTAGGATGTTTTATGGAGTTGTATCATGCTCAAAAAGCAAGAGAATGGTTTTTAACTTTTGATTTACCTATTACTACTAAAAGACAATGGTTACGTGTACAACGAAATAACTTGATTGCCAGGAGAGCAATGGACTTGATTTATGGACATACGCAAAACAAATTTTTGGCTCAAAAATATTTATACGAGCATCTTCTTAATGGTGAATATAATAATAAATTTAAAGAAATTACAGCAAATATCTATAGTTCTGAGGATTTTTCTATTGACGTTAATGTTATAGATGATCTAGCCAAATCTTTAGTAGATATGCAATATCTTAAAATACAATCTCAAGGTGCATTTAACCTTGCAACAGTTCAAGAAGTAGTAGATCTGTTAATATGCGATTCTGACACAATGAAACCGGATGAGGCAAAATTATATTTTGAACAATATTTTAAAAATTCCAACATATTTAATTCATTTCCTGTAAATGAACAAAAATTTATAAGCAAGCAAGTTGAAAATTCTTATGCATTTTTTTTTATTAATAATCCTTACATAACTAAAGAAGAGATAAACAAATATGAAGAAGAACTAATAACAATTATAAATACAGATTATGACACAAACTCAGCATCTATTTCTGATACAGCCAAATTTCTTTGGTTATATAAACTACCACCAATATATAAAAAAGCCCTCGAAGAAAAAGAAACTATAATACAACAACTTAATCAAAACATTAATAATGAATTCCAGGAACTTATGGAAAATTCTAGCGGTACTCCACATGCTGTAGCACAATATGAGGAATTTATGTCCGAACAAAAAAAATCACTTCTTGATGTAGTTATAGACAGTATGCTAACGGATTACAAACAGCTTTTGAGAAAATGCAAGGTGATATAAAATATAATATTAGGTCAAAAATTGATTAATAATTAAAGTTATTTTTTCTACAGCAAAATCAATATGTTCTTTTTCTATAATCAATGGCGGTAATAACCTAATAACAGTATTTTTAGTAACGTTACACAATAATCCATGTTCTAATGCGATTAACATTATATCACGACATGGTTTATCTAACTCGATACCTATCATTAAACCTTTGCCTCTAACTTCTAAAACATGTGGATTATTATTCAATGCTTGCTTAAGTTTAGTTAAGAAATAAATACCAGAAGTTGCAGCTTTTTCCCATAGTTTATTTTCAGAAATTTCTTCTAATGAAGCAATAGCAACGCTACATGCTAATGGGTTGCCGCCAAAAGTTGAACCATGGCTCCTGGGAGTAAATAAATCAGCAAAAGGTTGCTTTATTATGCAAGCACCTATTGGTATGCCATTAGCTAAGCCTTTAGCAATGGTTATGACATCTGGAATTATATTATAATGTTGGTAACAAAATAGTTGGCCAGTTCTACCTATGCCGGTTTGAACTTCATCTAACATCATCAACCAATTAATGTTAGAACATATTGTTCTAACATTTTTCAAATAATCATCATTAGGAATTGATATTCCGCCTTCACCCTGAATAGGTTCTAATAAAATAGCGACAATATCTTTTGCATCTTTCGAAGAGCTTATATTGGTTAAAGCAGTAATATCATTAAACGGGATCCTAATAAAACAATCTAATAATGGTTCAAATCCTTTTCGAAGTTCCAGATTTCCAGTTGCTGATAATGCAGCTAAAGTCCGTCCATGGTAAGCATTATCCATAACTATAATTTTAGGATTAGTAATATTTTTGCTATGCCCATACAATCTGGTAAGTTTAATGGCAGCTTCTATAGCTTCTGTACCAGAATTACTAAAAAATACTTTAGCAGCCAGGTTGTTAATTGGAGAATATAATCCGGCAAGGGTAGCTAGCATTTTAGCTAGAATAGCTTGCTGAGGAACTTGTACTAAATTAGAGACATGTAGTAATTTAGCGCTTTGATTAGAAATTGCAGTTATAATTTTTGGATGAGAGTGTCCAAGACCTGTTACTCCTAAACCTGAAATTAAATCTAAATAGCGTTTATTATTTTTATCAAATAACCACACCCCATTAGCATATTCAAAATTAACTGGTAATGGAGTATAAGAATTTAATAAACATTCTTGATAATTATCTGGCATGATTATTTAATGAAATTTTTTTCAACAAAATCCCAATTTACCACATTCCAAAATGCTTCTAAGTATTTTGCTCTGGCATTTCTATAATCTATATAATAAGCATGTTCCCAAACATCACAAGTTAAAAGTGGTTGCAGATCTTGAGTTATAGGGGTTTGTGCATTAGAGGTGCTAATGATTTCTAAATGGTGGCTATGATGATGCTTAACTAACCATGCCCAACCAGATCCAAATGTACCAAAAGCTGCTTGACTAAATTTGTCTTTAAATTCTTGCAAACCGCCAAAAGTTTTTTCTATTGCTGATAAGAAGGTACTTTTAGTTCGGTAGTTAATTTTAGGTTGAGTTGGAGTGTTAGAATGGTTTGTTGTTAGACAGTGCCAATAAAAGGTATGATTAAAAACTTGCGCAGCATTATTAAAAATGGTTCCAGAGGAATTTTTAATAATTTGCTCTAAAGTTTGCGAGGCAAATTCGGTGTTTTGAATTAGCTTATTTAAATTATCTACATAAGTTTTATGGTGCTTACCATAATGATATTCTAAAGTTTCCTTAGAAATATGTGGTTCTAGTGCATTTAGTGCATATGGTAATGGTGGTAATTCTATAGTCATAAATCTGGCTCCTGTTTTCGAATATATGTTAACGTGAGTTTTAGGTATTTAAAAAATAATGAGAGCTGTTTGAGCCTTGCAGAGCAAGGCGAGTTCGCGAATTATTTTTTAAATACCTAAAATTCACGCTTTGATTTTAAGCCATAACTAAATAACTTAAACCATATTATTAATAACCGATTATATTTAACAATACTATTGGTAATTAAAATAATCAATCGTAGTTTACGTCTAGAGATTTTTATTTGTTTAACATCGGTAAAACAAGGATTTTGATTTATGCCTCTTAATGTCTCGATGGAGATCCCGATTGCCCATAAACAAAAACGGCGTATCCCAACTTCTTTAGGTGGAATTAGTAAAACATAGTTTAAAGCATTGTGTAGGTGTTCATAATTAATATTAATTAATTTTTTAATGCCTATGGCAAATATTTTTGCAGATGGATTTTGTAATAAAGTATTAAAATCAGTATTGTTAAAAAAGTTTTTTGGTAACCAGCAAATTTTTCTAGAGTAATCGTTCCAGCGATCTTTTAAAATGTTGGTCATTTGCAAAGCTTGCCCAAAAGATTGTGCAAGCGGTATTAATGTGTCTTGTTGTTCTTTGGACCAAATTCCGTAGTGGCAAAATAGTTTAGTTAACATTTCACCAACAACACCCGCTACTGCATAACAATATTTATTTAAGGCTGGTAAATCTTCTAGTCCATTTATACTGGCAATTTTTTCGAATTTCGGCATAAGGTTGTTCATGATAATTACGCATTCTTGTACAGCTAATTTTTGTTCTGCAGGTAATGCATTGGTAATATATAATATGGAATGTAAATTTAAAATTAATAATTTCTCATCTTCGGATGTTTGATTTGATAATAGTTTATATAGTTCATCAATAAATTGTTGGGCTGAAAAGTTGTTATTTAAAATTTCTATTAATTTTTGATGAAAATAAATTTTTTGTTCTAATGTAAGGCACATGTCATCTTCTAGAGTATCTGTAACTCTACACCATAAATAACAATTAGCAACAGCATCTTTTAGTTGTGCTGGTAGTTCTGGAATTGTTAAGGCAAATGACCGAGATACTTTACTTAAAATTTCATTCTGGAAATTTAATGCAGTATTTAATGTAAATGTAAGATCCAATTGATTCATTTATAGATAGGTCCGAATATAGATAGGTCGAGGGTTAACTTTAATATAGTTCGATGTTTTTCGCAATGTTTTTAATGAATTTAAAGATTTTATCAATATTGTCGCTAATTGTTATAAGCAAAAGGAGCTTTAATGTTTAAAATCAGAAATTTTGCCATAGGTAGCAAGGTATTGTTGGCTTTTGTGTCGGTAACTTTTTTGGCAATTATGTCTGTTGCATATATATCTTATTTTTCTGCTAAAGATTCACTAGAAAAAACTATATTTAATCAATTAGTTTCGGTTAGAGAAATAAAAGCTACTCAAATTGAATCATATTTTGGTTTTATTAACCGTCAATTAGTTAGTTTTTCAAAAGATAAAATGATTGTTAATGCTATGCAAGAATTTAAAGCGGCATTTTACAAATTGCCAGATGAATTTGCAGGTAAATTAAGTGTAGATAACATAAATCTATCTCTTAATAATTATTATCAAACTGAATTTTTATCCAGGTTGTCATTAATTATCGAACAACCACAAAAAATAGAATATTATCAGCCAGCTAATTTAAATGCTAAAATTGCACAATATTTATATATATCTAATAATAAAAATTCAGTAGACAATAAGAAAAATTTAGACGATTCGCTAGATGGTAGTTCTTATAGTAAAGCTCACAAAACATATCATGCTGCCATTCGTGAATATATAGAAAGCTTTGGATACGAGGATTTGTTTTTAATTGATCATAAAACTGGTGATATTATTTATAGCGTCTTAAAAGAAATAGATTTTGGTGCATCATTATTAAACGATTCTTATAAAAACAGTAATGTATATGATGCATTTATGGCAACCAAAGTTGCTGATCAAAACAATTTAACAAAATTAACTGATTTTAAACCATACCATCCGTCTTACAATGCCTTTGATGCTTTTATTGCCACTCCAATTTTTGATGGTGATAATCAAATTGGGATCTTAATGTTTAGAATGCCACATCGTGAAATAAACAATATTATGACCAATGAAAATTCTTGGAACAAAATGGGATTTGGTAAAACTGGAGAAACTTATTTGGTTGCTAATGACTATACAATTCGTAATCAACCTAGATTATTAATAGAAAATAAAGAAGTTTTTTTCAATTCGTTGTCTAAAATTGGATTTAACCATAATCAAACTAAAAAAATGATTGAATTAATTAATAAATATGGTAGTGCAATTGGTATGTATCCAATAAGAACGGCGGCTACTCTCGATGTATCTCATGGTATTGCTGGAACTAAAATAATAACCAATGTTTTTGGAGATCAGGTGTTATCTGCATATAGACCATTGAATATTAAAGGAGTTGATTGGGGGGTTGTTGGAGAAATTAATGCTGCTGAAGCATTTGCTCCAATCGATAATTTAAGAAATAATTTGTTGGTTTTTACAGTATGCTTGTTGATGTTGGTGTCAGTTATATCGTTAATGTTTTCTCATTATATTATTACTAAACCTATTAATAGTATGTTAAGTTCTGCGCATGATTTGTTGGTTGGTGATGGAGATTTAACTAAGAGAATTATAGTAATGAGCGGAGATGAAATTGGTAAAACTGCAGAAGCATTAAATGGATTTTTAGAAAAATTACAAAATGTGATGTTGGATATTAGATCTGCCATGGAAGCATTGTTAGATTTATCTACAAAAATTAGTTTAGCAGCTGGTTCTGTTAGTAGTACTGCAAGTTTGCAAGCAACTAATGTAGAACAAACATGCTCTTCTTTAGAACAAATTAATTCTTCTATTACTAACAATGCTAAAAGTGCTAAAGGCACAGAGAATATTGCTACCAATGCTTCTAATGATGCCAAACAAGGTGGAAGTGCGGTAAGTGATACTATTGAGGTAATGCAATCAATTACTAATAAAATTAGTATTATAGACGATATAGCCTACAAAACTAATTTATTAGCATTAAATGCAGCAATAGAAGCGGCTCGTGCAGGTGAGCATGGTAGAGGTTTTGCAGTAGTTGCTACTGAAATAAGAAAATTATCAGAACGTAGCCAGTTAGCAGCTCAAGAAATTGGTAGTTTAGTAGAAAAAAGCACTAATATTTCTACTGATGCTGGTAAATTTTTAAATAAAATTGTTCCAGCGATTTCTCAAACAGCAGAACTAGTTAGAGAAATTGTGCATGCTTCAGAAAATCAAGCAATGGTTGTTGGACAAATTAATACTGCTATGAATTTAATAGACGAAAACACTCAGAAAAATGCATCAGCTTCAAATGATTTGGCGAAAATTGCTAAGGAAATTTCTACAAAAGCCTATGTTCTTAAGGAATTGATTTCATTTTTCAAAGTAATAGAATCAGTAGTAAATAAAGATAGCAAAACCAATCATACTGGTTCGTTGGAATAATCATGGATTTCAGTGGCTCTGTCTCCGAAATTTTTGTTGCTGAGGCTAAAGAATTATTAGCTAAAATGGAAGAAGTATTATTAAAAATGGAACAAGGAGAGCAAAATCCAGATTTTATAAATAGTATTTTCAGATCGGCGCATACGCTGAAAGGTGCAGCCGCCATGTTTAGTTTTACTGAATTAAGCGGTTTTGCTCATGAAATAGAAAATTTATTAGCAGTATTTAGAGAAAGTAAAGCTTCTGTTAGTAAAACAAAAATAGCAGTCTTATTAGGATCTGTAGACTGTCTGGCTAATTTAATGGATGGTAGTGTAAAAGGCAATATAAGCCAAGAAACAATAGCACGCAAGCAAGAATTAATAAAAAAGCTTAAATTAAATGATGACTCTGATGACAAGAGTGTTCAAAATACCCCAAGTACTCTAAGCGTCCAAAGTATTCCAAGCACGCCAAGCATTTCAAAAGCACCAATTATTAAAGAACAAACAATAGTTGTTGATGCAGTAGATCCTAAAAACATTCCAAACATTAACGCTATAAATACAGAGACAGCAATTAATATAATAAAAAATTTTATCAAAGTTGATGCAAGCAAATTAGATGAAATTATTAATTTAATAGGAGAAGTAGTTATTGTTCAGGCGCATTTAAATAATTTGATTAAAGAAAAACAAGCTGACAACGAAGAGCTGATTAATACTTCAGAAAGAACGTTTAAATTGATTGATGATTTGAGAGTGTTAAGTTTACAGTTAAGAATGTTGCCAGTTAAAGAAATTTTTTCTAAATTTACTAGAGTTGTAAGAGATATTGCAGTTCAAAAAAACAAACAAATTAAGTTGCAAATTGATGGGGCGGACACTGAATTAGATAAATCTATTATAGAAAAAATCAATGAACCGTTATTGCATTTAATAAGGAATGCTTGCGATCATGGTATTGATCTCCCAGAAGATAGAGTAGCTTTAGGAAAACCAACTTGTGGATTAGTAACACTACAAGCTTCTCAAGAAAATAGTGAAGTAGTTATTAAAACATCTGATGATGGTCGTGGTATAGATTTAGATAGAGTAAAACAAAAAGCTATTGGTGTTGGTTTGATTAAAAAAGATTCAAATCTATCTGAACAAGAAATTTTAGCATGTATTTTTGAACCAGGGTTTTCAACTTCTGAGGAAGTGACTGATTTGTCCGGCCGTGGTGTTGGTATGGATGTAGTTAAAAAAGAAGTAGAAAAATTGCATGGTAGTATTCAAATTAAAAGCGAAAAAATGATAGGCACAACAATCTCTATTAGATTACCGTTAACTTTAGCTATCATTAATGGATTGTTAATAAAAATAACAAATTTTCCATGTGTGATACCAATGTGGAATGTAACAGAATGTATAGAAATAACTTCTGATGAATATAAATCAATTAAGATGAATCATTATATGAATTTTAGAAATAAAATTCTTCCAGGTATAGTTTTAAGTAGTTTGTTAGGAATAACTACGACAACCGAATCAAATACGGCTATTATTGTACAATATGCAGATTATAAAGTTGGAATTATAGTTGATTATTTAGAAGGAGAAATTCAAACAGTTATTAAACCAATGCCAGATCTGTTTGCTGGGTTTCGTTGGATAAATGGCACTACTATTTTAGGTAATGGTGAAGTGGCAGTTATTTTGGATATGCCGGGGTTAATAGCTGATGTAATAGAAAAACATAAACACATTTCTGCGGTGGCTATATGACAAGCATTAATAATGACATTAATCAAAGTATAAATAAGACTGTAAATAAGGATGAAAATAAATATTTAATTTTTCAATTGAATCAGGTTTTATATGGTTTGGATATTGCAAATGTCGTTGAAATTATAGAATATAAACCACCAACAAAAGTACCAAATGTTCCATCTTTTGTACATGGTTTATTAAATTTAAGAGGTAAAGTTTTGCCAGTTATAGATTTTAATTTATATCTTGGACAAAGTAATACGGTAGTTTCTAAAAAAACTTGTGCGGTTATAGTGGATTATTTTTTTAACAACCAACCAACTAGTGTTGGAATTTTAGTGGATAATGTCCTAGATGTAATAGAAGTGCAACCGGAAATTTTAGAAAAAACCCCAGATTTTGGAGTAAATATTAAATCAGAATTTATAAAAAATATGTTCATTTTAAATAATCAAATAATAATTTTATTAAATATAAATAATGTATTTTCGAAGCCAGTGTTGGAGCAAGTATGAAAATTTTAATAGTAGATGATTCGGCAACAATTCGTAATATTTTAAAAGCAGTTTTGGAAGAGGCGGGGCATGTTGTAGAACAAGTAACCGATGGTCAGAGTGCAATCGATTATTTTTCAAAGAAAAAACCAGATTTAATTTTATTGGATGTGGAAATGGAGGGTATGTCTGGTTACGACACTGCTAAAAAAATCAGAGAAATAGAAAAAGGTGGTCAACCTAATATAGCAGAAGATTGGGTTCCAATTGTATTTTTAAGCTCTCATTCTGATGAACAAAGTTTATCGCAAGGAATAGAAGTTGGTGGAGATGATTATTTGTTCAAGCCATTTTCCAAGGTTGTGTTAAATGCCAAACTTAAAGCTATGCAAAGAATTTATTCTATGCGTCAAGATATCCTTGCTCAAAAACAATTAGTACAACAAATGAATCAAGAATTATTAGATGAGCAAATGGTTGCTAAAAATATATATGACAATATTGTTCAATTTGGAACAATAAAACAACAAGATTTTATCAAGACCTACGTGTCTTCTAAAAGTATCTTTAATGGAGATTTAGCTTTGGTGGCACGAAGCCCATCAGAAAATTATTATATTATTATGGGTGATTTTACTGGGCATGGGTTGTCTGCTGCATTAGGGATTATTCCTGCTGCCGAATTGTTTTTAAAGCTTACGATTAAGGGTTTTACCTTGGAACAACTTTTAATTGAGCTAAACGCTAAATTACACAATATTTTACCATCTAATATTTTTTGTGCGGCATCAGTTATTGAAGTAGATTTAGTTCGTGGTCAGCTTGCAGTATGGAATGGTTGGTCACCAGAAGTATTGTGTGTATCTAAAGATGGTAATTTGAAAAAATCTTTTGCTTCAACCAATATGCCACTTGGGGCATTAAAGCGAGAAAAATTTAATTCTACGTTAGAGCTCATTAAGATAGAGAAAGGTGATAAAATATACATATATTCTGATGGATTTACTGAATCTAAAAATATGACTGGTAGTATGTTTGGGGTGGAAGGAATAAAGGCATCTATAGAAAGCACTGTAAAATCTAAGTTACCTGTTTTTGATGAGATTATTAGACAAGTAGGTGAGTTTAGGGGGGAGTATCCTCAACAAGACGATTTAACGTTAATTGAAATAAGTATGATTTGAAACTGAGTTTATCAGCTGATTTGATTTTTCTTCTACTATAATCCATATTTTTAATAATCTCATAAATAAATATATAGATCCAAATTATGATTATTAGTAGAAAATTATTATTTAATATAATTGTGACAGCAGCGTTAGCGCTAATTTTGCTTAGCGGATTTATTATCTTTTGTAGTAAATCAATCATTAATAATGTGTTGCTTAGTAAATCTAAGGAACAATTGATGTTGGTTAGAGATTTTAAAAAGCAGGAATTAGAAAATTTTTTTTCGAACTTGAAAAAACATTTAGAATTTTTAACTCAAGATCAACTGGTAAAGCTTGGTTGCCAAGAATTTAAATTAGCATTTGATCAAGTGTCTATGCTAAATACTCAAGATACCTCACGACCAAATAATGCAACTTCAGCAATAAATCAGCATTATAGTAATATGGCAAAGCAATATAAAGATTATTTTGCTGGTAGTAAAAATAAAGTAGATTTTTCAGTGTTCGCTCAAAATCTTGGGCAACATAGCGTTATTTTGCAAAGCAAATACATGGCCAATCAATATGAAAATTCTCAGAGCACTGAAGCTTATGCGCTGATCCACGATAAATATCATGATTATTTTCGAAAAACAGCCAATGACTTTAAATATAATGATTTATTATTAGTAGATTTAAGTGGCAATGTTATTTATTCCACTAAAAAAAATATAGATTTTGCATCTTCCATAGTATCTGGTGCTTTTTCTAATACCGAAATTGCGAATGTATATAATGCAGTTAGATATGCAGGTATGCACGAAGGGGCTGTTGCTATTTCAGGTTTGGCTGAATATTTACCAGATTATCAAGAACCTGTATTGTTTGTTGCAAGTAAAATTCCAAACACCGGAGTGTTAATAGCTAGTGTTGGGCTTAGTTCTGTGACTTCTTTATTAAAGTTACCAGAAAAAATCACCAAAACATCTGTGTATTTGATAGATCAAGATTTACATTTAATTAATCAAGATAATTTTGGAAAAAGTATTCATACAGTAGCTGCTAGAGAAGCAGCTATTGGTAAAAAAGGCTTTATAGAAGCGGTTGGGCAAGATAAATTAATGGCTATAAGCTATTTTAGTCCAATAGAAAATATGCCATTAAGTGTTGTTGTGGAAAGTACTAAAGAAGTAATATTGCAAAATTTATCTAAATCGCTAATAAATATGTTTTATTTTACAGCGGCTATTATTCCGGTATTACTGTTTTTTGTATACACTATTTGTTGCTTAAGCTTAGAAAAAGCCGACAATAAACTTAACAAAATTAGTGATTTTATGCAGGTTGTAATTGCTAAAAAAGATCTTCATAGCCGCATTAATGTAAACAGCCAAGATAGTCCGAATAATATGGCTGATATTTTGAATAATATGCTTTCTTGGTTTCAAAACACTTTGGATCAGGTAGCTTTTAAGATTAAACAATTTGTGGGTAAACATAATGATTTATTAAGTAGTGTAACTGCTGTATCTCACTCGTTAGATAAAGAACAACAATTAGTTGGTGATGCTAAAAATACTGCTAATCAGCTAGCAATAGAAGCCAATAAAGTGCAACAAGAATGTCAGCAATATTATGACGCGATGCATAATCATAAAGATGCTTGTATGGCGCTAACAGATTTAAATATACAAGTTAATAAACAGCAAAATATTGCTAATCTAACCTGTGCAATAGAGTATATTTTTAGTATTTGTAATTTAGCGGATATGTTATCTTTACAAGTATCATTAGAAGCGCATAAAAGTGGCAAACAACAAGGTCATAGTTTTTTAATTTTATCTAAAGAAATTAAACAAATGACTACAAATTTGAAATCTCAGCTTATGCAAATTAAGAACTCTTTTGATAATTATACAGTAGAACATAGTGCAGTACGTAATTTTACTGCTGAATTTTCAGAAAAACTAAAACCAATCAATTTAAATGTTGGTAAATTAATTGATGCGCAAAAAGCATTGTTGACTGCTAGTAGCACTCAGTTAAATACAGTAACTAAACTACAAAATAATTTGATTGATTTAGAAGAAAAATATAGTACAGTTAATCAACAGTTGTTAGCTATTGTGGAAAGTAATACTAAATTAAATGCGGAAATACAAATAGATGATTATTATCCGCTTAAGGTAGTTGAAAGTAAGAGTAGTTAAATATATATTTCCAACTTCTTGTGGTATATGCTTCGTCATTTTTGAAGTTTTATGCCGCCTAACCCCTTCAAGCCCAACTATAATGCACCCTTACCACACCCCTCTCCAAAAATGTTATTTTTGGAGAGGGAGTCATCTTTTAATACGCTTAAAAATAGCATGTTTTTTTGATAACTTTTATACTTCAAGTAGTGGTAATCAAGAAAAAATGTTATTGTTTAAGTGGGTAATTTAAAATAGAATTAAGATAGTTGAAAAATTGCTTTAAAAGTCGTTGCCTCCCTCTCCAAAAATAACATTTTTGGAGAGGGGTGTGGTAAGGGTGCATTATAGTTTGGCTTAAAGGGGTGAGGCATTTGAATGTTGGTATTGTTAAATATTTAGTGTAGTTAAAAGATGTACCAAACAGAAGTAAAGCCATTAGAAGAATTATCTGGCGTTATAGAAAGAGTAACTTTTTATAACGAAAGTAATGGTTTTTGTGTACTTAAAATCCAAATTCATTCTAAAATGCAAAATTTAGTAACTGTTATTGGCTCAAGTTGTAATGTGACAGTTGGAGAATATGCCAGTTGTCATGGTAGTTGGGTAAAAGATAAAACTCACGGGTTACAATTTCAAGCAAAAACAATTAATTTAACTAGACCAAATACCTTGTCTGGAATAGAAAGATATCTAAGCTCAGGATTAATAAAGGGAATAGGTCCATTTTTTGCCAAAAAATTAGTAGCTACCTTTGGGATAGAAGTATTTGATATTATAGAGAAAAATCCAGAAAAATTATTTTCTTTACCAGGAATTGGTTCTAAGCGGCATTCTAAGATCATGGCTACTTGGGCTAGTCAAAAAGAAGTTAGAAAAATAATAATGTTTTTACATGAACATGGGATTGGCACGGCTCGGGCTGTGCGAATTTATAAAACTTATAAAGATCAAGCAATTGCTAAAATCAAAGAAAATCCTTATCGATTAGCATTAGATATTCATGGAATAGGGTTTAAGATCGCAGATAGTTTAGCTCTATCGTTGGGGATCCCAAAAGACTCTATTATTCGAGCAGAAGCTGGGGTTAGATTTGTGCTGCAACAATGGGTATCTAATGGGCATTGTGCTATGGAGTTACAAGAATTAATCAACACTACTGAACAACAATTAGAAATATCTCCAGAAATCATTAAAAACGCCTTAGAACGAGAAGTTTTAGCTAAACATATAGTTATAGAAAATAATAATAATTTTTTAGTGTTTTTAAAACACATTCATACAGCAGAATTTTACGTTGCCAATCAAATTTTTATATTAAATCAGGGCAAGCCATTTTGGCATAACTTAATAAATGTAGATCAAGATATTGCTGGTATGGAGCAGTATTCTAAAATCAAATTTTCTAATTCACAATTATTAGCCATTAGAACTGCAGTGCAAAATAAAGTTGTTGTTATAACAGGTGGTCCTGGGGTTGGTAAAACTACTGTAGCTAGAAGTATTTTGCATATTATTGCTGCAAAGACTAATAAAATACTACTTTGTGCTCCGACCGGAAAAGCTGCTAAACGTTTAAGCGAAGCTACCCATATGCCAGCTGTTACATTACATAGGATGTTAGCATTTGATCCAAAAGCTAATAAATTTAAATATAACGAAGAAAATTTATTAGACGTCAAATTAGTATTAATAGACGAAGTGTCGATGATAGATTTATTGATGTTTGCTAATGTATTAAAGGCACTGCCTACCGATTGCACTTTAATTTTAATGGGAGATGCTGATCAATTACCGTCGGTGGGTGCTGGTGCTGTTCTTGCGGATTTAATGAGGTCGGATTGTATTAGGTTTGTTGTTTTGCAAGAAATTTTTAGACAATCCGCCAGTTCGCAAATAGTTGTGAATGCTCATAGAATCAATCAAGGTCGGCTACCATTTTTAGGGGATCCTGCAGATCCAAACAAACAAAACGATAAATCAGATTTTTATTTTATTAAACTTAAAGATCTTAATAATTTGCAAGACAAAATATTGCAGATTATCGATCGGATTGAAAAGAAATTTTCTTTTAACTTACAAAAAGATATCCAAATATTATCTCCGATGAATAAAGGCATAGGTGGAGTACTGGCACTTAATGGATTATTGCAAAAAAAAATCAATATTAATGCTAGTGATCCAAAATCTATGACAAGTAGATTTGGTAATGATTTTGCTGTGGGAGATAAAGTAATCCAAACAGTAAATAATTACGATAAAGATGTTTTTAATGGAGACATAGGCATTATAGAGTCAATAGATTTAGAAGACTCTAGTTTGTTAATTAATTTTGACAATCGTTCTATTAGTTATGATTTTGACGAATTAGACGAAATTGCTTTGGCTTATGCTATTACTATACATAAATCTCAAGGTTCGGAGTATCCGGTCGTAATTATTCCAGTTTGCTTGCAACATTATACTTTATTACAAAAAAATCTAATTTATACAGCTGTTACCCGCGGGAAATCATTAGTAATTTTAGTTGGGGAAATCAAGGCCTTGGCGATTGCAGTTAATAGCAATTCTAAGGGACGGATTACTCAGTTAACAGAGCGGTTGATAGAGGCTCATCATAATAGTTGAAAAGAAATATACTGATTACCCATCAGTTTTTATTAACTGTCGACTATGCTCTACAATATTGTATATTATAGTCGACAATATGGTGAACCCCAAAATTTAGACAGCCGTATAATA
>CAIJNR010000094.1 GCA_903822055.1 uncultured Francisellaceae bacterium
AAGTACCAAAATTTATAATTATAATATCTTAATTATATTCAAAAATATTTATAAATCATAAAAATATCGAAAACGAGCATATACCCGTCTCTCGCAAACTAGTCTTACTCAGCAAGACTCAA
This sequence comes from uncultured Francisellaceae bacterium, assembly GCA_903822055.1. GTDB lineage: Bacteria > Pseudomonadota > Gammaproteobacteria > UBA6186 > Azoamicaceae > UBA6186. Next base: position 123 of record CAIJNR010000094.1, read on the forward strand.
ATAATTGGTAGATCGTGTTTTTTTTGTTTTTGTAATAAAGGGATTTCTTCTGAGTTGACGGTTGGTTTTTTATCTGTTTTATGTTCGTGTTGATTAAATAAAAACCTTGGAGTATATGTTTTACAAAAATAAGTGAACGTTTCCCATTTAAACCACCATTGATTATGTTGCGTAGAATTTTTTTGCTTTAACCCATTTTTTTTTAGTATTTCTAAGATTTTTGGTTCATCTGGTTCAGCTAACCCCTTTAAAATTAAAGTAAAATGTTCATCTAAACAAATAAGTTGTATCGGACTAAGAAGTTGTCCATCTAAATAAAGTTTATGGCTTAATGCCTGGATAATTATTTTGCTCCAGTTATAATCTCTTTCATTAAAAAATAAAATTGTTTTATTTTTTCTATCGTATTCAAACATATCGCTAGAATAAGTATTTATCATTGGTCAACCTTGTTTTTTTTCCAATTGTTAAGTTTAAATAAATTATTATATTTAAATTGCTCTATGGGACAATTATTATTGTGTTTAAATTCTGTTAATTGAGGAAATACTATATCATCACCATTACTAATTTTTAATGCGATATACTTTTCCCATGTTATAGTAAGAATTATAAGGATTGTAAGAATTATTAGACTGAGGAGTTGATAGTGGATACACAAGATAAATCAAAATTTATAAAACTCGCTAAAGATGCATTTGCTGAATCAATCAGTATAAAAAATCAACTTATACTTGGTGATCAATTAAATATTTTAATTACAATGGCAGAAATTATTGCCGGATCTATTAAAAAAGGTGGTAAATTATTGCTGTGTGGAAATGGTGGATCAGCAGCAGACTCCCAACACTTGGCGGCGGAATTATTAGTACGGTTGCGACCCCAGGTTAATCGTCAATCTATACCAGCTATTTCTCTTGCTATGGATACATCAACACTTACAGCAATAATTAATGATTATAGCTTTAATGATATTTTTGCTAGGCCATTAGCTGGACTAGGTAAAACTGGAGATGTATTATTAGGAATAACTACATCTGGTAAATCCCCAAACGTATTAGAAGCATTTAAGTTAGCTAAACATATGGGCATAGAGACATTAGGGTTTTTAGGTGGTACTGGTGGTTTGGCGCTTGAATTATGCGATCAGGCATTTGTTGTTCCGTCTAATGTTACTGCTCGCATTCAAGAAAGTCATATTACAGCTGGACATGTAGTTATGGGGTTAATAGAAGAGATATTAATTATAGATGGGTATATTACGGTAAAATAGATAAATATAGATATTTCAAAAAGCAGATCAAACATGCAAAATAAAAATAAAACCATCGTATCTGGTATGCGTCCAACTGGCAGAATGCATTTAGGTAATTATCATGGTGCTGTAAAAAATTGGATTAAATTACAAGAGAAATACAATTGTTATTTTTTTATAGCTGATTTGCATGCTTTAACTACCCATTATAAAAAGTCTACAAATATCGCACATGATACTAGAACTATGATAATAGATTGGTTGGCAGTTGGCTTAGATCCTAAATATTGTAAAATTTTTATTCAATCTCAAATCCCAGAGCATGCAGAATTGCATTTATTATTGTCTATGATTACTCCAGTTAGTTGGTTAGAAAGAGTGCCTTCTTATAAAGATCAACAACAACGATTAAAAGAATTAGATTTATCTACTTATGGGTTTTTAGGTTATCCATTGTTACAAAGTGCTGATGTACTATTATATAAAGCAGAGTATGTCCCGGTTGGAGAGGATCAAGTGGCGCATGTAGAATTAATTCGTGAAGTAGCTCGTAGATTTAATCATATTTATGGTTTTAATAAAACAATTTTAACAGAACCGCAAACTTTATTAACCGATGTCCCAAAATTACCAGGAATTGATGGACAAAAAATGTCTAAATCTTATAATAACACCATAGAGATTGCCGAAGATAAATTATCGATAGAAAAAAAAGTAAAAACTATGTTAACTGATCCTGCTAGAGTTAAACGTACTGATTGTGGAGATCCAGATAAATGTCCGGTTTGGCAATTACATAAAGTCTATTCTAACGAAGAAGTAAAAACTTGGGCTAATGCAGGGTGTAGATCAGCACAAATAGGTTGTTTGGATTGTAAATATGCATTATTAAACGCCATAGAAAAAGAACAAGAACCCATTAGAGAAAAAGTTAAAATATATAAAGAAGATCAAAAGCTAGTAGATCTAGTTATACAAGAAGGCATGGAGGCGGCGTCAGATACCGCTAAAAAAACTTTATTAGAAGTAAAGCAAGCAATGGGTATAAATTTTGGCTAAAGTTCAGGGTAAAGAAATTATTGAATTACCTAGGGATTTATATATTCCTCCAGACGCTATGCTGGTAATTTTAGAAATGTTTGAGGGGCCATTAGATTTATTACTATATCTAATTCGTCGGCATAATTTAAATATAGTGGATATACCAGTTGCTTCGATTACCAAGCAATATATCGAGTATGTAGATTTTATGCAATGTACTAATTTAGAATTAGCAGGTGATTATTTGGAAATGGCAGCAATTTTAGCTGAAATAAAATCAAGAATGCTATTACCAGTATTACATTCTGAGCAATTAGAAGAAGATCCTAGAGCTGCATTAGTGCGAAGGTTACAAGAATATGAGCAAATTAAAATCGCCGCCGCAAATTTAGATTTTATTCCTCGGCAAGATAGAGATTTTTTTGCTGTGCAATTTAATTCTTTAAATTTAGATGTTGGTATTTTACAACCTGAAGTTGCAATGGAAGATTTATTGTTAGCTTTGCAAAAAGTTTTAAAAAGGGCAGATTTACAAGTGGCGCACACTATAGTTAGTGAAAATTTATCAGTTCGTGACAAGATGACAGCTATTTTAAGTACATTACAATCATTACAATTTATATCTTTTAAAGAAAATAAAGATTTACCAGAACAAAATAAATTTTTTGTGTTTTCTGATTTTTTTAATTTCAACGAAGGTAGATTAGGAATAGTAGTAACTTTTTTAGCAGTTTTAGAATTGGTTAAAGAAAATTTATTAGAAATTATACAAGCAGACGCTTTTGCGCCTATTCATATAAGGTTAGTAAATTCATGAATCAAATAAATACAACGAACCGTAATGATCTTGCCTTAATAATTGAAGCATTGTTATTAGCTTCTGGTAAGCTAATGACTATACAAGAGATTTTAGCAATTTTTGATGAATCGGAACGTCCTGAACAATCAGAAATATTAACTGCAATAGAATTTTTGCAGCAACAAAATTCTATGCGCGGTGTAGAACTTGTAAAAATTGCTAATGGTTATCAATTTCGAACCAAACAACAATTTAGCTATTTAATAGCTAGATTATGGCAAGAAAAACCAATTAAATACTCCAGAGCATTTTTAGAAACGTTAGCATTAATAGCATATCGTCAACCAATTACTAGAGGAGAAATTGAACAAATTAGAGGTGTTACCATTAGTCCTACGATTTTTAAAACCTTACAAGAAGAACGTGGTTGGATTAGGGTGATTGGCCATAAAGATGTCCCAGGCAGACCTGGGTTATATGCTACAACCAAAGAATTTTTAACTTATTTTGGTTTGGAGAAACTAGAACATTTACCACCATTACCAAAAATTATAGATTTTTTGGCTGCAGAAGAGACTACCGCATAAGTCACTGTCATTAAGTTAAGCCATCCACCCGGCGGCTAACGCCGCCACCCTCCTTCGAAGCGAAGGAGGGTTAGATTTATACAAA
>CAIJNR010000095.1 GCA_903822055.1 uncultured Francisellaceae bacterium
AAATTGCTTCTACTTTTGATGTCTAATTATAACGAAACCATAAGGTTTAATATGAAAGTCTAAAAAATTATTTTATTAAAAACAAAACATTAAAATAATATAAAGTTGGATTTTTAGCTGATTTTCAGTGCGATTGCCATGCTTAAACTCCTCAGTAGTTTGGTTGTGTTTAGGGATGTTAGATATTGCAAGTATCTTTGCATCCCGCATATGTTTTTTTAATAAAAACACAAATGTTATTATAACAAAAACATATTTTTTTGTAAATGTTTTTTTCATTTTACTCTATTTTTTTAAGGGGTTTTTAAAGATTTTGCTATAACCAAATTGGATATAAAAATGGCACTTGCAAGAAAAAAGTTCTCAATAATTGGGATGAAGTTTTGCAGCAGAAGTAAGCTACCGGTAAACAAGATTGATAAATATTGTTCTGCTAAAGTGTATCTAAAGAAGAAAAAAATAGGAGTTATTTGGCACTTGCGCTATAACCTTAATCTTAAAAAACTGTTTTATACCCATGCTAACAAAGTGCCTTTTAGCTCGAAACTTGTGATTATGTTACGGATTACCAACGTCTGAATAGGACGGGTTTTATTTTGTATTAATTTGCGTACTTCAATATCAATCTAAAAATATGTTAACTTTTTCAGAATATTTAGAAACATAAAAATTATCATTGTGCTGAGCCTTAGCTACTTGTTTATTCCAGTTAAGTTCCCATGTTGTTGGCGGGTATTCTGTGTTCCATTTTAAAAATAACTCATGTTCTTCTTGGGTTAAAGCAATTTTATAACGATTAGCCATGTATAAATACGTTCTAGCAATAAATACCTTTTACTGTCACGGGTTGTTGTCAAATTTTGTGAACAGTATAATTAGGCGGCCTTACCACTATTGTTGATTTTAATATTTTGTTCTTTGGCTTTTACCACACCAATAAATTTTATCCCACTAGTGAAAATCCATGCAATTTATCTTAAAACCACCTAGTTAACCAGACAACTAGAATTGTTTAATTAGTATCAAAAATTCATTAACAGTTTTTTTCTTTTTCATGGCCTCTTACATTGTGTTCTCTTTTTTGTAATAAAGAATCCTTTAATTCTTTTTTGGATGAGGATGGAGATTTTGATTTATTTTTATAATGATTTGCATATTTATCAATCAGCATACGAATCATCTTTTGGTATTTAGAATGATGCCTAACCGCCTGCTCTTTGAAAAATTTAATGCTTGTTTTGCTTAATGCTAGGGTCACTTTAACAGAGTCATCTTTAAGTGTTAAATCTTCTGGTTTTGGAAGAAAATCTTTAACAACCTTGATTTTTCCCAATGGTTCAGCAGTATACTTAACGTTTCTCTTTTTCATATATAGTTTTTCCTTTTCTCCAATAACCAGCACCAATAATACGTATGATTTTTTTTCGGTAAGTAAATCGCACTGTCATAACTTCATTATTAATTTTCCCTAAGCAGTAATAACGTTTTTCTTGTTCGCTATGCTGTAAGTCTTCTGCAAGAATACGATTTGGATCTAAAAAAGCATACTGTGCCTCCAAAAAACAAACTCCGTGTTTTTCTTGATTAAGTAAATTCTTTTTTTCATCCCACTCGAAATTTGCCATTCTCATTTAACTTATAATATAAATGTTTAATTTATATGTCAATATTGTTATCAATATAATTATACATATAAAAATAATACTTTACATCCTTGTGCTTGTTGACATTGCTAAATGTATATAATATTCTGATGAAGTATATTAATTAATGAATATTTCAATTTGTGGGTATTCTTAATGAATAACGCCCTACGACAGATGCAGAAACATCTATCGCAGGACTTCACATTTAACTCGACATAGGAGCTAAACTAAGGTGCACCCCTTCAGTCGGACAGTAAAAGCCCCTAATTAAAGAGACAGTTATTTTTATAAATTACTACTACTAACTACTACAAAATCTCTCCTTTCAATGAAAATAAATTTCTGCAGGAGTTTTATAACTTAAAGATTGATGCGGTCTTTTGGTATTATAAAACATTATAAATTTTTTTAAACCATTTTCTAAATCCCAACCATCTTCATAACAGTTTAAATAAAAATCCTCATATTTTATAGTACGCCATAGTCTTTGTCAATTTGCACACTAATCGATCCACCCAGTTGCACTGCAATCGATCCACTTTTTGGGTTGCCGCAGTTAATCAACTTAGTATAACCTTGCCTTACAACTTATAACCATAACTTGCGTTTAATTTTTTATTTTATAACACCTCCTCATAAAATTATTTATAAATATTCTTATTAAAAAACTGTAATAGCTGATTAAATTATTTCTAACTAAAGATTGCTGGATCTGATTAAACAAAAGTGCTAATAAAGAGAGTGAGAGTTTGATCAGACAACAAGCCAGTATTTGCTGATACGATAGTGCGGATAAATTTAAATAATTATTTTTGCGTTTCATCAGCATACTTCTTTTAATCCTATCCCATCGCCCGTGTTATTTAAGTTTTTACTAACAATTACTGTTTTTTCTTTAAATTCTCTATGACTATTAATTCCTTCTAATATCAGTAAATATGCCATATGCCTTATTCTATCTAAAGTTGCTACACCTAATAATTTATTTGGGAATGCTTGGATCCATTCGCTAAAATCTAAATTACTAGTTATTAAAGTAGCAGCAGTTTCATGCCTATCACTTATTATTTCGTGAAAATATTCATCTTCTGGTGTAATAAATGGTTTTAAACCAAAATCGTCAATTATGAGCAATGGTAACTTACAGATCTTGTGCTTAAATTTTTTATAACAATTAGTTGCCATAGCAGCTCTGATTTCTTCCATTAATTTACTTGCTTTAATAAACAAAGTACTTATATTAGCTCTTACTGCACAATTACCTATAGCATGTGCTAAATGACTTTTGCCAGCACCGCATGGACCAACTATTATTACACAAACTTTTTCTTCTACAAATCTACAACTAG
>CAIJNR010000096.1 GCA_903822055.1 uncultured Francisellaceae bacterium
TGTAGTGTTATAGATGATGTATTGCAAGGAGTAACCCATGTGTTACGAGGTGAAGATCATGTTAGTAACACACCTAGACAATTACTGATTTTGCAAGCTCTTAAATTAACGGCTCCAAAATATGGTCATTTTTCTTTATTAATTAATGGTGCAGATGGGACACCAAAATTATCGAAAAGAGCAGGTAGTCAATCTATACAAGATTTATTGCAAGAAGGATATTTGCCAGCAGCAATCTTAAATTATTTAGCAAGATTAGGGCATGTTTATACTTCGCAGGAAAATCATTTATTATCTTTGGAAAATTTATCTTTAAATTTTAATCTTAAACATATTAGCTCTAATTCTGCCAAGCATGATTTAAATCATTTGAAATTTTGGCAAAAACAAGCGATGTTAGTAATTAAAAATGAAGAATTATTAAACATTTTACAAAAAAATTCTGATTTTATAAAAATATTTAATAATAAAAATTTAGATAAAATCGATGAATTTATAAATTTAATCAAAACTAATATTTTAATGCCACAAGAAGCAGTTATGTGGGCAAAAGCTTTCTTTGCAGATAGCTTGAAAGATTTAGAATTATCTTCTGATTCAGAAAATATGCTAAAAAATATTGATGTTAAATTTTTACAAATAGTAATTGAAAATACGGATTTTTCTGATTTATGTAACAAATTAAAGGCTGCTGGATTTTCTGGTAAAAATTTATTTGTAAACTTGAGAATGATTTTTACTGGACAAAACTATGGACCAGAGTTGAATAAAATTTTTGAAATTGTGGGGCATGAACGTATTAAAAATAGAGCTGTTGAGATCCTTCAGGTTCATTAATTATGCTTAAAATTTATAATACTATTGCCCGTCAAAAACAAGAATTTGTTCCAGTTGTTCCTAACAAAGTTAATATATATGTCTGTGGTGTGACAGTATATGATTATTGTCATATTGGACATGCGCGTACCTATTTATTTTTTGATGCTGTTATCAGATATTTAATTTTTTTAGGATATGAAGTAAATTTTGTGCGCAATATTACCGATGTTGATGATAAAATTTTAAATAAAGCTAAGCAAAATAATGAATCATTGGATGTTATAACAAAAAAATTCATTCAAGCTATGCATGATGATTTTGCTGCGTTAAACTTACTGAAGCCAAACATTGAACCAAAAGCTACAGAATTTGTTGGTGAAATGATCAATTTGATTGGCACTTTGTTATCTAATAAATATGCCTATTTAGGTGATAATGGTGATGTTTTTTATAGTGTGAGCCAATTTAAAAAATATGGTTTGTTGTCTAAACGTGATTTTAATAACATGCAACATACAGATAGAGTCGAAGAGCAAGTACAAAATGCTAAACAAAATACCCAAGATTTTGTGTTGTGGAAATTGGTTGATGCAACTGATGTTGGTTGGGATTCTCCATGGGGGTATGGTCGACCAGGTTGGCACATAGAATGTTCGGCCATGTCGTTAAAATTACTAGGTAATACTTTGGATATTCATGGTGGTGGTTTTGATTTAATATTCCCTCATCATGAAAATGAAATTGCTCAAGCAGAAGCTGCAACTCACGAAACTTTTGTTAATTATTGGATGCATGTTGGATTTTTACAAATTAATCAAGAAAAAATGTCTAAATCGTTAGGAAATTTTACTCTTATAAAAGATATTTTAATCGAAGTGCAACCAGAAGTTGTTAGATATTTTATGTTATCTTCTCATTATCGTAGTCAAGTAGAATTTTCTTATGATAAGCTGCATATTGCTAAGCATTCGTTAGAAAGGTTGTATTTATCTTTACGTGATGTGCCAGATGTTGTAGACGTTATAAATCAAGATAATGTTAATGACAATGCTACCAAACAGTATCGAGAAAGATTTTTAGAAGCTATGAATGACGATTTTAATACTCCGGCTGCGTTATCTATATTATTTGAATTGTCGAAAGAACTTAATATTGTTAAGGAAAAGTCTTTAACAATGGCTGCACCAATTGCAGCGTTATTAAAAAAGTTAGCTCAATCTATAGGATTGCTTAATGTTGATTGCGAAGAATTTTTACACAGTCACACTAAAAATAACCACTTATCAGATCAACAAATCCAAAACCTAATTATGCAACGTAATCAAGCTAGAAAAGAAAAAAATTGGCAAGCAGCAGATTTAATCCGGGATCAATTAGCAGAGCTGGGGATAGTTTTAGAAGATAAAGGTGATGAGACTGTTTGGCGAAGTTAATTATTATTGATTAATAGTTATATAAACTTGAATAACTTAGTTATAAATCTTAATATTAATTATGAATTTAATCATAAAAAGATTTATACCAAACAATTTTTTATTAAATACTACTGCTATTATCAGTGCTACTATAGGTTTGTTTATAATTATCTCTATAGTTATCTATTATAGTAGTTCTAATAAATTTAAAAATATCTATCCCGGATATGTAGAGGGAGAGTTTGTTCAAATTTCTTCTGAAATATCTGGCATACTTCAAAATGTAGCAATCACTAAAGGGGAACTAGTCCAAAAACAACAACTACTTTTTACCTTAAGCAACAACGATGAATTATACGCAGTACAACAAGCACAAGCAGTTATAAAGCAAAAACAAGCCAACTTAGATGATTTATTAAAGGGTAAACGTTCTGATGAAATAGATGTTTTAATTGCAGAGCGTGAACAAATTCATGTTATATTAGATTTATCAGAACTACGCTTTAAAAGGTATAAAAATTTATTAAAAGGCGGTGCTATTACTCATGAACAATTTGACGAAACTCAAAGCAGTTACGAAAACAATAAAGCTAAATTAATTGAAATAGATGCTCAAATTCGACTTGCTAATTTAGGGGCAAGGAGTGATGCAATTCAGGCGGCTGTTGCAGATTTAGATAATGCTACAGTTAATTTAAATAAAGCAAATTGGCAATTATCTAAAAAAACCATACTGTCGTCTAATAGTGCTTATGTGCATGATATTTTATATAGAACTGGAGAATTGGTTAGCGTCGGTTCTTGTGTGGTTATGCTGTTACCAATAGATAATCTTAAAGCTCATTTTTTTATTAATGAAAAAAATTTATCTAGGATTAAAGTAGGGCAATCAGTAACATTATCTTGTGATTATTGTAAAGAAAAAGTTGTTGCTGATATCAGTTATATTTCCTATGAAGCTGCATACACTCCACCAATGATTTTTAGTAAAGGCTCTAGAGAAAAATTGGTTTTCTTAGTTGAAGCTAAAATCCCACCTCAATATTTTAATGTTTTGCATCCAGGACAACCATTAGATATTTTTGTGGAATATTTATGAATAGTAGTTCTTTATTTGCTATTGATGTAAAAAATATTACTAAATACTTTAATGGTAAATGTGTGGTTAATAATTTAACAATTCAAATTAAGCCTGGAGAAGTATTTGGATTCTTAGGACCGAATGGTAGTGGTAAAACAACCACCATTCGTATGTTGTGTGGATTGTTAACTCCAGATAGTGGGCAAGGCACATGTTTGGGTTTTGATATTATTACAGAGAGCCTTAATATAAAGGATCAGGTAGGGTATATGCCACAAGCATTTAGTTTATATAATGATTTAACTATTAGAGAAAATTTAGATTTTATAGTTCGAATGTATAACAGATCAGAACGTGAAACAATAGTGAATAATGCTTTATTAAAATTAGACGTTATAAACAATGCAGATCAATTAACTGGTACATTATCTGGTGGGTGGAAGCAAAGATTAGCACTAGCTGCTTGTCTTTTACATAAACCCCAAGTTTTATTATTAGATGAACCAACAGCAGGAGTCGATCCTAAAGCAAGACGTGAGTTTTGGGATCAAATTCATGAACTTGCCAAACAAAATGTAACATCGTTAGTGAGCACTCATTATATGGATGAAGCTGAACGCTGTGATCGATTAGGTTATATTGCCTACGGTCAGTTGATTGCTGTTGGTACTAAAGAAGAACTTATTAAAAAATTTAACACGACAAATTTAGAAGAAGTGTTTGTTTATTTAATGCGTAACATAAAAGCTGGAGAAGGAGAGGTTGTATGAAAGTGCCTGTTTTTTCTTTGGAACGATTTGTTGCAATTGTTATTAAAGAATTTATTCAAATGCGTCGCGATAGACTAACATTTGCTATGATGATTGGGTTACCTTTATTGCAATTAATGTTATTTGGTTATGCAATTAATACTAATCCTAAAAATTTACCAACAGTAATAGTTTCTCAAGACGAAAGTGTTTTTGTTAGAAGTATTGTCCAAAGTTTAAAAAATAGTCAATATTTCAAAATTATGCCTCAAACTGTTAACGAAAAAGAAGCTAATTTATTATTAAAACAAGGTAAAGTACAATTTGTAATGTCTATACCTAGTGATTTTTCTAAAAAATTATTAAGACAAGAACGACCATCTTTATTAATAGAGGCAGATGCTACTGATCCAGCAGTTACTGCTGGTGCTTTAGGTGTTATTCAAAATCTTAATCAAACTGTGCTTAATTATGATTTTAATGGTTCGTTAAATTTTCTTAAAACATCCCAACCAGCATTTGATGTTAATATTCATAAAAATTATAACCCAGAAGAAGTTACTCAATACAATACAGTGCCAGGGTTGATTGGAGTTATTTTGACAATGACTATGATTATGATGACTGGACTTGCTATTGCTAGAGAAAAAGAACGTGGTACATTCGAAAATTTATTAGCAACACCTGCTCATCCATTAGAAATCATGTTTGGTAAAATTATTCCATATATAATAGTCGCTTATATTCAAGTAACCATTGTATTGTTGTTTGCTAAGTTTTTGTTTAACGTTCCAATGGAGGGTAGTCTAAAGTTATTGTTATGGTGTATATTAATTTTTGTTATCACTAATTTAAGTGTTGGAATTACATTTTCTACTATTGCTAAAAATCAAATGCAGGCTATGCAAATGACATTTTTTTTCTTTTTACCCTCTATTATGTTGTCTGGATTTATGTTTCCTTTTCGTGGAATGCCTAAGTGGGCGCAAATACTTGGGGAAATATTACCGCTTACTCATTTTTTAAGAATTATTCGTGGTATATTATTAAAAGGTAGTGGTTTAGCTGAGGTTTATATAGAAATATTTTGGTTATTATTATTTATGTTAAGTGTAATTTTGTTGGGATTAAAGAACTATAGAAGGACATTAGATTAAAATTTAGGAAACTATTACTGTCAATGCAATTTTAAAATGTCCTATCTAACGCTACAATAACTTTCCAAATTGAAAATATAAATTATAATGTTATTAATTATTTATTTAACGTAATTTTATTTTTTAAGGAAGAATTATATGGTTGCCAAAAAATCCACTAAAAAACTAGCTACTAAGAAAAAGGCTATAACTACCAAAAGCAGCAAAAAGGGTAGCAAAACCAAAAAAATAGTTAAAAAGGCTAAAAAGTCTGTTACTAAAAGGAAACCAGCTAAAGTTACAAAGAAACCAGCTAAAGCTAAAGCTAAAAAAAATCGGTAAAATCTAAAAAATCAAAAACCAGTTTAAAGCAAAAAATTTTGAATTTTGTTAGCTAATAAAACTTAGTGCCGTTGTTACAATTATTACGTAACAACGGCTTTTACTTGTGACCTGCTGCCAATACTTGCGTGAACAGTTCTAATGACTTTGCAGTTTTTGAGTTAATAAAGTATTTTCTAGTAAACAAGCGATAGTCATGGGTCCTACCCCACCTGGCACTTTGGTAATCCACGCAGCATGTTGTTTGGCAATTTTAAATTCTACATCACCCGTTAATTGATCATTGATTTTACTAATTCCAACGTCAATAACGATACTACCTGCTTTAATCCAATCACCTTTTATTAAATGTGGTTGACCAGTAGCTGAGATTAATATATTTGCATTAGACACAAAAGATTGTAAGTCGAAAGTATTTTTATTGCATAGTGTAACAGTGCATCCGGCATTTAATAAACATAAAGCAATTGGTTTTCCTACAATATTAGAAGCACCAACAACAGTCACTTTTTGACCTGGTAATTCCACTTTAGTTATAGCCAATAGTTTCATGATACCAAGAGGTGTGCATGGTTCTAAAACAGGCCATCCTTGAGTTAAAAGTCCAATATTTTGCGGATGGAGTCCATCTACATCTTTTATTGGATTAATAGCTATAAAAATAATTTCGGTATTTATAGATGGTGGTAAAGGTAATTGCACCAATATAGCATTTACATTAGGATCTTGGTTTAAATCATTAATTAAATTTAACAGTTGTTGCTGAGTAACATTATCTTCAAAATGAAAAAATTTACAAATTATACCTGCTTGTTCGCAAGCTAAACGTTTGTTTTTAACATAAACTGTAGATGCATGGTCATTACCAACTAAAATTACAGCTAATGTTGGCACAGGGATACCAAATTTTTTGCGAATAATTATATTGGTTTTAACTTCTTCTAAAATATTTTGAGAAATTGTTTTGCCGTCTAATATTTTTGCTGACATTATAGTCCCATAACTAATCTTACCCTCCATCGCTTCGAAGAGGATGGCTGTGTTAGCAGCCGGGTGGATGTATCTACCTATTATATTCTTTGTTTTTCAAATAAAAAGACTAAGGGTATCATAACTAAGAAACTATATGCTACAAAAGCATGAACATTAACGAAAGAGAGCATTTGTGCATTGGTAGCTACGGTCTTTGCTATTGTAGCTTTAGCTAATGTGCTAGATATACCGTGATTGGCAAGTTCTTGTGCATATTTTAAAAGGGCTGGGTTATATTGATTAACAAATTTGCCAAAATTATTCCAATTTGTTTGAGCTCCCCTAGATAATAAATTTGCAACAATAGAGATCCCTACTGAACTACCTATAGTTCTTAACAAATTAAATAAGCCAGATCCCTCTGAGCGTAGATGTTCAGGTAAAGTCGTAAATGCAAGAGTAGATAGTGGAACAAAAATCATTCCCATGCCTAATCCTTGCAATAATATTGAACCAACAATCCATTCGCTATTTAAATTTAAATTATAGTATGTTCCTGTATACATTCCGCCGGCACTTATAATTAAACCAGCTAAAATTAACCAACGTGCATCGATTTTTTTGATCAATTGTCCTACTATAATCATGCTAATCATTGCAGCAATACCGCGTGGTGCCATAACTAACCCAGTTGTTATTACTGGATAATTAAATAAATTTTCTAACATAAGAGGTAATATGACCATGGCTCCAAATAACCCAAGACCAAACATAGCAAGCAATAAACTTGCTAGAGAAAAATTGCGATCTAAAAAAATAGTTAAATCAAACACTATTTTTTCGGTTTTTTTAACTACTGAATGTAATAAGAAACTTAAAAAACCAACAATCGTTAAAAATGCAGCAATACAAATTTCTCTAGAATCAAACCAATCATCCTGATTACCTCTATCTAAAAAATACTGTAATGCTGCGATTGAAGTGGAAATTAAAGTAAGTCCAACCCAATCCATACTTCGATCTTTTGTTTCTGTATCTGGTAAATATTGCCAAGTTAAAGTTAAGCAAATAATGCCTACTGGAACATTAATATAAAAATTCCAACGCCATGTCGTTAATTCAGTTATAATTCCACCCAAGGTTGGTCCAAGAATTGGTCCAACCATAACGCCTATTCCCCAAATTGCCATCGCATTACCACGATCTTGATCTGGATAAATATTTGCCATAATTGTTTGTGATAATGGAATTAATGCAGCACCGCACGCCCCTTGTAATAATCTAAATATTACTATTTGAGTAATGTTGGTTGAAATACCACATAACCCAGAAGAAACAACAAAACCTGCAATACTAAGTAATAAATATTTTTTTTGTCCAAGTCGATCAGTAAAATATCCAGTTAATGGCATAAAGATAGCAGAAGATACTAAAAAACTAGTAAGGATCCAAGTGATTTCATCTGGTCTTGCAGCAAGAGAACCTTGCATTTGTGGTAACGCTACATTGATTATGGTCATATCTAATGTTTGCATTAAAGTTGCAGTCATAACGGCAATAATAATTAACCAGCGATTTGTTGGAGATAGTTGATTATGGATGTTCATTGGTTTTAGCCATTCTTGATAATGGGCTGGTATGGATTGTAACAATTGCTGATGAACCGACACGTAGTGGATAGTTAAAATCGTTATTATTGATGATAATACGTACAGGTATACGTTGGGTTATTTTTACCCAATTACCTGTTGCATTTTCCGGAGGCAATAAAGAAAACGCATTGCCTGTGCCACTACTAAAGCTTTCGACTATTCCATTAAAATCTTGATTAGGATACATATCAATTTGGATGTCTACTTTTTGTCCAACTCTTACGTGTTTTAATTCTGTTTCTTTAAAATTAGCATCTACCCAAAATTTTTTATCGCTAACTAATGCAAACAATGGTTGATTAGCCATAACACTATCGCCAATTTGTAGGGTCATATTTGTTACCCATCCGTTCGTTGGAGCCTTGATTTTGGTATGTTGTAAATTTAATTCTGCATTAGTTACTAATGCTTTACTCATATTACGTTGGCCAATAGCTGCTTCAAGATTTCCAATTGCAATATCATTTTCTTGATCCGATGCAGCTTTTTGTTTTACTAATTCTTCAGTTCTATTTTGGGTTAATTGAGCAATTTTTAATTTTGCTTCAGCTACTAACAAGCCTGCGGTTGCTTCTAATAAAGCTGCTTCATGTATTTCTGTTTCTAAATCAAACAATAGCTCTTCAGCTATTACATATTGATTGTTATTAACATAAAGATGTTTAACTTTACCAGTAACTTGTGGAGACATTTGTACTACATTAGCACCTACATAGGCATTATCAGTGCTTACATAAAATTTGCCATAGATCCAATAACTAAAACTGAACAAGCATACAACAAATATTAAAGAGATCAGCGATTTTTTTTTGAGATCTGTATAAACCATAAGTTTTTATAGTATTAAACAAATAATTTGTAAACCAATTAATCATCGATGGTGTTTGGTCTGGCTGGTTGCTTTGCAAGATAAGGAAGGAATATCAAATGGACTATAACCTAATTTTTCTTCTAATCTATAAATCACAAAGGCTAATAAGCTAGGAGCATCTTTCATTGCTGCTAATTGTTTAGAATCGGCATCATATTTAAGTAAACCTAAATTAGATTTTATTAACTGTTGTATAGTTAATATTGGAGTATTGTTATATAAAATTGTCATTCTTTGTAATATTTTGTCAGCCATTACATTGTTGCTGTTATCTATTTGTTTACAACTAGAATAAACCTTGATAGAGAATGTACTTGGTAATTTTTTTAACAGAAAAGTAGCCACATCTTCCAGTACTAACATTTTAGTATTAGCATAGCTTGATGCTGCTGATAAATTTTTCGGGGATTGAGGTTCAAAAACTTCACTTTTCCCACATGTTTTATGAGCTTTAAACCTGTAAGCAATTAGGTGTAACCATTCGTTACCTTTAATTGTTGGTAGTGTTTTACACAAAGCTGTTGTTATTGCTTGATTAGCACTTGCATGCATAATAGTGTTTTGTGAACAAATTCTTTTAGAACTATAGTTTGGATTTTTGGTGTTACATTGAAAAGTATATTCTTGTTCTAAAGTTGGAATGTCTTTTTCATCACTGGTATTACCAAATAAAACTCTGTTGGTACGTAAAGGTGTGGTTCTTGTTATAGGTGAGTCACTATTGGGAGCAGTTGGTGAATATACTAGAATCTTTTTCCCTGAACCTGTTTGAGCAATTTCTCGTGAATACATAGGTGTGTTGTGATCTGGGGTAGTTATTGTAACAGAATCATCTTCATATGCTGTTGCAACAATAGGTTTATTCCTTTCTGGGGAAAAACATAAAGTATAAGAAGATGAAGGAGATAACAGATCAGTACTAGTGTGTGATGACGATGATGATGGAGAAACAACTGCAACCGCAAATGGAGAATTTTGTGGTTTTTTATGATCGGAAAATCTAAATGGACAATGGTTGGTTATTTTATTTACGTTAAGCTTGTTTAAATTAACTGTTTGCAGTGGAATTATATCAGAACTTCTCTCTAATTTACTTAGTGGTCTCTTGTTATTATTAGTTAATTTTTTTTGTTTTTTCATGAGATCCTATTAAATATTGTAAATAATAGTGTTGTTACTCTTATTTTTATTTTTTTTATAATACATATTGTTAATTGTTGTGCCACATAATAACATTGAAAAAATCAGAATCAAGTTGATATGCATGGTTGTATATCAAGCATTTATTTGTGAATATGCAAGTAAATATCAGTATTTTTATAATTCAATCTAGGTTTTGCTGAAAATAAACAGGATTTATTTTGTATTTTACGTGCAAATCTTAGTTTTACAGCTAAGATTTAA
>CAIJNR010000097.1 GCA_903822055.1 uncultured Francisellaceae bacterium
CTAAAGAAGGCATCCACCCGGTGCTGCGCACCGACCTCATTCGAAAACGAAGGAGGTGATTATCTTAACAAACATGCTATGAAGTTTTTGTATGTTTGTATGTAATACATTAGGTACATTTTATTATAAAAAAATTTTAAAGATAAAATATAACATTAAAAATGTGATTACTACTACCAGTAAAATTATAGTAAGTTTATTAAGACAATTACCTCCTTCGTTTTCGAAGGAGGTCGGTGCGTAGCACCGGGTGGATGCTTTATATAGTCAATAACTATATGATGTAATATATCTATAACAAATAATTGGGTTTGCAACTAAAGATGATCTAACTTTTGGTTTGCAAAAACTAGAAAAAGATTTAAATAAAGATCTTAAACATGCCCTATCTGAGCTAGGGTGGGAAATAAAAATATTTGTTATCTACACAATATTAGGAAGCACTGCGCTAACACTTGCCTCAATAATATTAAAACATCTTGGTTGGTACTAATAATAAACTATCACCTACCTAAAATCATTACAACAAATCCTATAATAACTATTAAAATAACAGTTAAGACTCCCATAGTAAAAAAACTTTTATTAAGATTTTGAGCAGTAAACAATTCTGGTTTATGTTTTATAGTTCTATATAATGACCACAACAATATTACAGAAGTACATATTAATAAAATTGAATTTACTATACCCATAATTTATATATTTTTATTTATAGTTTTTTTCTCAATAAATTCTATTATAGATTTAGCAACATTAGTTTGACTAGCAGCTTCTATACCTTGCAGTCCAGGAGAAGAATTCACTTCTAACACTAATGGTCCCCTATTAGAACGAATTATATCAACCCCAGCAACATTTAATCCCAAGATTTTAGTTGCTTTAATGGCGGTTTTTTTTTCTTCAGGAGTAAGGACTACGCTAGTTGCTGTGCCACCACGATGCAAATTTGAACGAAATTCTCCAGATTTTGCTGTACGTTTCATGGCGGCAATCACTTTATCACCAACCACTAAACAACGCAGATCTTCACCATTACTTTCAGTAATAAACTCTTGCACCATAATGTTAGCTTTTAAGCACATAAAAGCCTCTATAACACTTTCTGCAGCTTTGGTAGTTTCAGCTAAAACTACTCCGATGCCCTGAGTACCTTCTAACAATTTAATAACTAGCGGTGGGCCACCGGCAATTTTTATTAAATCATTTGCATCACTAGGAGAAGATGCAAAACCAGTAACTGGCATACCAACGCCTTTACGTGATAAAAATTGCAATGCACGTAATTTATCTCTAGCTCTCGAGATCCCAATTGATTCATTTAAAGAAAAAACTCCCATCATTTCAAATTGTCTAACTACTGCTGTACCATAAAACGTTATTGATGCTCCAATTCTTGGAATTATGGCATGAAAATCAATCAATTTTTCTCCAGAATAATGTATTTCAGGATCGGTGGAAGATATATTCATATAACAACGCACAGTATTAACAATCCGTACATAATGACCACGATTTTCCGCTTCTTCTTTTAAACGACGAGTAGAGTATAAATTTTTATTTTTCGATAAAATTGCAATTTTTAATTTCATATAATAATTACTTCATTTTATTAATTAAAAAAGACTTGTTTGGGTTTATTAAAAATCTCTTGTTTAGAGCAGTTCTACCCAACAATAATCTAAACCCCATAGCATCACGATTAGTCAATGTTAATTCAATTGGCCAGGCATTATGCCCAACAGCTAAAATAGTCTTAATAATATACCTATGTTCAACTTCCCCACCAGAATTTCTTACATTACGTTTATCTAACAGATCCGCTTCGCAATGTAAAACATAATTATTATTACGTTGAATAGGATGTACTTGAAATTTTATTTTAGTCTTGCCTAATGTTGTTTTGAATGACTCTATATTAAATGCATGCAATGTGGAAGTTCTAGCACCGGTATCGATTTTTGCCTTTATTTGATCTATACCTAATTCAGGAAATTCTACCCATTCCCGCCATCCAATAAGAATTTTTGTTCTCATTTGATTTTTTTGTATATATTTGCTAGGCACCTATCACCCGTTAATACTAAGATATAATACCATTTTTAAGCTCCTCTTCAAAATAAATTTTGAAGAGGAAAAAAACAACGATTTTATAAAATTTATTATAGAACCATATCTTTTACTTTTTTTAAAGCCCTTACTTTTACAACTTTCTTAGCTGGTTTTGCTTTAAAAACAGTTGGTTGACCAGTAAATGGATTAATACCTTCTCTTGCTTTGGTGGCTGGTTTTTTAATAACAATAATCTTCATTAATCCAGCTATAGAAATTTCTTCTAAATTTTTCAAATGGAAAGAGATCATTGGTTCTAAAGCATTTATTATTGAGGTAACATCTTTTTTAGGCAAATTAGTAGCCTCTGCTAAATAGCTAATTTGTTGAGTTCTAGTTAATGGTTTATTAAGATTTTTTAATAAATCTTTGCCGCGAGCACCTGATGATTTGTTATCCATTTTGTGTGCAACTTTAGCGGTTTTGGAAGTTTTACTAGTTTTGCTAGTTTTAACAGGTTTTTTAACAACAACATTTTTTTTTTAGCTTTCGCCATAATAAATTCCCCTTTATTTCATTAATCGACCTAAAAAATATACTTAAATTCTTCTTAATGTACTAAAATTAACAAAAAATAAATCAAAATACTACAGATATCTTCATTAAAACCCGTTGTAACCAAAAATTATGTGCTAACTTTAAAAATAAAAACAAACTTGTTACATCTGTTGAACTATGAAATTGTTGTATTGCTAGGGGAATTTATTGAAAAACATATTAAAGTATATTTATGTTTTAATTGGTTTATATGCCACAACCTATAGTATTTCTTGTTATGGATTGACTTTTGACATTCAACCAAACAGTGACATAATTGGAACCATACAAATGGTTACCTTTAAAGAAAAGGATACTTTACAAGCTATTGCTAGGAAATTTAATATTGCTTTAACCGAATTAATCGGTGCTAACCCTAATGTTAATCCTAAACATGTTAAAATTGGCACTAAACTTATTATTCCAACCCAATTTGTACTACCACCTCACACTGATAATAAAGAAGGTATTGTGCTCAATCTAGCAGAATTTAGATTGTATTACTTTCCTAAAGATGGAAAGACAGTAACTACTCTACCAGTAGGTATTGGTAGACTTGGCTGGAAAACACCTATCGGAGAAACTAAAATAGTTCGTAAAAGAGAACAACCAACTTGGGTGCCGCCACCATCTATTCGTAAACATTATGAAGATAAAGGTAAAATTTTACCAGACTTCATTCCGCCAGGGCCTAATAACCCATTAGGTGAGTATGCTATGAATTTAGCATGGTCAAACTATTTAATTCATGGAACCAATGCTCCAACCAGTATCGGATTAAGAAGTAGTAGCGGCTGTATACGTATGTATCCGGAAGATATTAAAACTTTATTTAATCTAGCTTCAGTTGGTACAACAGTTACAGTAATTCATGAACCTTTTAAACTTGGAAAAAAAGGTAATGATTTATATCTAGAAGCTCATGAACCTTTTAAAGAAAAATATTACAATGACGAAAATTTAACTGAAGAAGGGTTGTTAGAAGCAATTATAAATGACTATTATCAACGATTTAAACAACGCATAGACTGGTCTTATGCTAATAAAAATTTAAAAAAAGCTGTTGGGTATCCAATAGATATTACTAAATAATTTTATAAACCAATAATCTTTCAATTTAATATTAATTACTCGGCAAATTCGCCTGTTCTTCTGCATAATAAGAAGATCTAACTAATGAACCACTTGCTACATTGGTAAATCCTAAAGAATAAGCAAATTCTCTATATTCAGCAAATTGCTCTAAAGTGATATATCGAGATACCGGAGTATGGAATTTACTAGGTTGCAAATATTGTCCAATTGTAAGCATATCACAATCATATTTACGTAAATCTATTAACACTTGCCGTACTTCTTCGTCGTGTTCCCCCAAACCTAACATAACACCAGATTTAGTTGGAATAGTTGGAAATTTTTGTTTAAAATTTTTAATTAATTCTAAAGAACAAAAATAATCTGAACCAGGACGTACAGCTTTATATAATCTGGGTACAGTCTCAATGTTATGATTAAAAACATCTGGTGGACTAATAGATAATTTTTCCAACGCAATTGCCATTCTGCCACGAAAATCAGGTACCAAAATTTCTATTTTGGTACTTGGACAATGTTTCCTAACAGCCATAATACATGCAGCAAAATGACTGGCTCCACCATCTCGTAAGTCATCCCTATCAACCGATGTAATAACAATATATTTTAATCCCATTTTGCTAAGTGCTTGCGCTAAATTTTCTGGTTCATCCTGATCAACAGGATCTGGTTTACCATGCCCAACATCGCAAAAAGTACATCGCCTAGTACATTTATCACCTAGGATCATAAATGTTGCAGTTTTTTTCTCAAAACATTCTGCAAGATTTGGACAAGATGCCTCTTCACATACAGAATGCAATTTATGTTCTCTTAGTAATTTTTTTAATTCTAAAGCTCGATCACTTGGTGGTTTTACTCTAATCCATTCTGGTTTTTTAAGTGATAATGAATTAGCGAGATCATCAGGATCTATATTAATAGCTATATTTCTAGATCTAGCAAATTTATCTTTGCCTTTTTGTTTAGTATTATTTTTAATTGATTCCATAAATCAACCCTCACCACAGCCTCATCTCCAGTCCACGAGAGATGGGTCTGGAGAGATAATCCAATTTATTAAGCAATATTTTTTTAAGCTCTATTGCAACACAATTTATATCAATTTTTTTTATTTTACTTATATTGCTAAGCTGAGTCATCTGTAAATTAGCAACTCCACATGGGTTGATTTGAGTAAATGGTTTTAAATCCATATTAACATTTAAACTTAAACCATGATAACTACAGCCTTTGTAAATTTTTAAACCAATCGAACAAATTTTTTCGTCTAATACATAAACTCCAGGAGCATCTGCTCCAACATTAGCAATAACATTATATTGATCATGCAACATGTCAATAATTGCTTGTTGCATAATATAAATTAATTTTTTTAAACTTAAAGATTTTCTTGCTAAATCTAACAAAAAATATATTACCAATTGACCAGGTCCATGATAAGTCACTTGCCCACCACGATCACTTTTAACAACCGGAATATCCCCTGCATATAAAATATGTTGTTCTTGAGCTGCTTTTCCCAAAGTAAACACTGCAGGATGTTCTACAAACCAAATTTCATCGACAGTAGTTGTATCACGATTTTTAGTAAAATTTTGCATATCACTTAATGTAACTAGATAATCTTGGATATTTAAAAATTTACAAACTACTTGCTGCATATTTAGTACCTGTCTAACCTGCCTAAAAAGAAACTTGTACTTTTAAACGCGCGTCTGTCTGAGCGCAGCTCGCGTACGCGCGAGTGAAAAAAGTGCAAGTTGCTTTTTGACAGGATCACACCTAAGACTTAGCTTTCCCAGAAATTACATTTAAATACATTGATATTTTATCTGATACTCTACTTAAAAAATTACCATGTTTAATAGTAGCTAGCGCAACAGCCGGATACTCTGCAACAATTTCCCCCTTCAGCTTAACTACATAAGTTCCAATTTGAAAACCTTTTTCTACTGGTGCTTTAATTAAATTTGGAATATGTAAACTAGCAGTTAACTTATTTATATCATTCTTTGGTAAAGACAAATAAACATCATCTACCAATCCAATATCAACGGTCTTATTGTTGCCACCCCAAATTCTTGCGATTTCTAATACATTACCTTGTTGATATACTTTATGAGAAGCAAAAAATCTGAAACCCCAAGTAAGCAATTTTGTTGCATCAGTAGTTCGCATTTCATCGTTTTTAGATCCTAAAAGAACTGCAATTAATCTAGTATTATCTTGCATACCAGATACTGCTAAACAATACCCTGCATTATCAGTTTGACCAGTTTTAATACCATCCACAAAACTACTACGCCACAATAATTTATTACGATTATTTTGCTCTATATTGTTATAAGTAAATGATCTTTGTGAATAAATAGTATAACTTTTTGGATGTTCTTTAATACTAGCTCTTGCTAATATAGCTAAATCTTTAGCTGTAGTATAATGATTAGCATCAGGTAATCCAGTCGCATTGTTAAAATGAGAATTTTGCATGCCTAACATAGCAGCATAATCGTTCATTAAGCTAGCGAACGCTTGTTCAGTACCAGCTATATGCTCAGCAATAGCGACTGACGCATCATTACCAGATTGTATAACTATTCCTTTAATAAGATCTGCAACTTTAACTTTACTATTTACGTCTAAAAACATTCTAGAACCAGTAGTTTGCCATGCTTGTTTGCTTATAGTAACTTCATCGTTTAAAGATAGGCGTCCAGATTTAATTTCATGATCAACAACATACATAGTCATTATTTTTGTAAGACTTGCTGGTTCTAATTTATCTTCACTTTGCTTTTCTAATAAAACTTTACCACTATTATAATCAAGCAACACAAATGCACGCGTACTTAAACTTGGTTGTTCAGGAGTAAAATTAAGTGCAAAAATTTTGCTACTAAATAATAAATTTAAAATTATTAATATTAGATATTTGAAATTTATTGTTTCTAATAATTTCCTTAGATTTCTTATTTTTGCTAACATAGCTTGAATTACCTCTCCCATTAATTAATTTAATCAATTTATTACAAATGCATCATGACTTGGTATATCAGACAAAATCTTTTTCAAGTTTAGAATATTAAATTCCCCGTTTACAGAACTAATCACAACCTTATATAAAATATTTTCTTTAATGTTCTTTTGCAAGCGATGTTCAATAATATTTACCTGATAGTTAGTTTTGTGGTTATTTGGATGGTTTTTTAACAGACTTTCTAGTTGATCAGCTAGTTTTTTAGCATTGCTCTGGAGAGTAAAAGCGCCCAATTGTAAGCTAGAATTAACTTTCGTAGGAGTCGCTTCAGAAGTATAGGTAACTTCAGATGATTTATGTGCAAGCATAATATTTGAACGTTTTGGTAAATCCATAGAAGGATTAATAGCCACAACTTCGACTTTGCCTACACCATTAGCTAAAATACCTAACTTGCTAGCAGCAGCATAAGAGAGATCTACAATTCGATCATCATGAAATGGCCCACGATCATTAATTTTTACTATAATACTACGATTGTTATTTAAGTTAGTAACTTTAGCATAGGTTGGCAATGGTAAAGTTTTATGAGCTGCTGTCATAGAATACATGTCATATATTTCTCCACTCGAAGTTCTAAATCCATGAAATTTAGTGCCATACCAAGATGCATATCCACGCTCTTTATACCCTTTACTTGATGTTAAAACACTGTAGGTCTTATTAAGTACAGTATATTTTGCCGGATTACCGTAACGACTTTTTGGTTCATGTTTAGGTTCTGGTTCTCTAACTAGAGTTAAATCTGGGATATCGTTGTGGAGTGGATGGCTATCGTGTTTTTTAGTGTACGCATTAACCTTTTTATTGCTTTTTTTGCTATAATTAGAAGTATGTTTAGCATTACACCCTACAGTTAATAATACCGCTAACCACGTTGATATTTGGACTATATATTTGTTCATTAGTTGATATTCACCATTTCAGCAAAATTAACTTTTAAAGTTTATACTTAAAAGTATGTAGATCAAAATAAGATTTGTATAATTTTTATATTTCTTATACTAACAAATTTATGTTTTGCAGATGAAGTTTCGGTTAACATAGTTGGCTTATTTAAAAATAAAATAGTAATTATGGACGAATTATCTAAACATAAAGTGCTAGCTGTTGGAGATATGACTAATTCTGGTTTCAAACTGGTGTTTGCCAATAGTGGTGGAGCGGTTTTTCAGGACGTGAATGGTAAACTGGTTACAGTTAGTATTAATAACGATATTAGTACATCATTTAACAATCATCCTTTAAACTCAACAGAATCAATAAAATTAAATGATCAAAACCAATACATAACAAATATTTTTATTAATAATAGTAATACTGCTATAAAGGCTATTATAGATACAGGAGCCAATTTGGTAACTTTAAGTAGTGAAACTGCAAATTCACTAGAATTAAATTATAAAAAAGATTCATCTAAAGTAGATGTATCAACAGCTAGCGATAATACCAATGGTTATAAAATACAATTAAACTCTATAACTCTTGGAACAATTACTTTATCCAATATAGATGCAATTGTTATGGAAGGTAATGATCCGGAAATGGTGTTAGTTGGTATGAGCTTTTTAAAGCAATTAGATTTGCAATATTTAGGAGATCATTTAGAACTGAAAAAACATGATAATGTTGCTCATCCACTGTCACCACCAAAAGAGACTACAAAATCACAATCACCAGCTTCTAACAAAATACCAACTAATAATCCAACTACTCCTATAACTAATCCTGCTATGCCACCAGCTGCTGGTACTGCACCTACTGGTGTTAGCTCTTTTCCCAATACTAATCCTCAATTACCTAATACTAAATCATTTTAGTCTTCACAAAAAATCCAACCGTATATTCAGAACGTTTACTTTGCATTTTAAAAACAACATGATCAGATCCATCGTTACTAGCAATTTTTTGAATATTTATTGGTTCTTTAAATCCAGCTTTATCCCAATCAACATTAATTTGATCGCTTGTATTAGTTAATGTTAATTTAACACTACCTAAAGGTTCATCACTATCTAATGGAGGAAAATCATTATCTACTAAAGATATAATTAATTTTTTATTTTCTGAATCTTGAATTATGCCTTTCCACAACGTGGTATTTTTTAATTTAGGTAAATCTTTTATTAACCAATGTTTAGGATATGCTGGGATCCTATATTCTTTGGCTTTATTAATACTAGAATATTCAGTAATTTCTATGTAAATTTTATCTTTAACTGGTTTGTTAACCGTAATTGCATCTAACTTTACTA
Source organism: uncultured Francisellaceae bacterium (assembly GCA_903822055.1). Taxonomy (GTDB): domain Bacteria; phylum Pseudomonadota; class Gammaproteobacteria; order UBA6186; family Azoamicaceae; genus UBA6186. The sequence continues at coordinate 9,040 of CAIJNR010000097.1, forward strand.
TTACTTCTGTTGGATTGGAGTTATTAAAATCACTATCGTGAGCATGTGAACAATTTAAAATTATACACTGCAAAAATACGAACAATAAAAATAATGTCTTTTTGAACATAATACTTCCATCCTTAGAAAATTTAATAAAAATTTAGTTGTTTAAATTCATTGGGCATTGGCTGCCATAATTAATGGTTATTTTTACAGAAATTTCGCTATAATGATAGTCACTAATGCTATTGATAAACAAATACTTAACCATATAGCACTGTTTTTTTCTTCGATAATAAATTTTCTATAATAAAAATAACTTCCTATCGGAAATAAAAGATAAATAACTCCCCATAAAAAATTTTTTTTAAAAGCATTGCTCATAGATTGTAAAAAAATAATTAAAGCGATAAATGAACAGCATGTTCCTATAAGAATTAATGAATGCTGCATAATATATCATCCTTAAATTGATAAACACTTTATGATTAAAATTAGATTAATTATTATATATATTATTAACAGTATAAAAAAATGCTAGCAAGTGTCAAATATATCTCAAACATGCTTTCTAAGCAGCCTTACCAAGTTATATTCTCCACCTTGCTAAATGATAAGACACTACCATCATCCATAGTAATAGTTCCGGTCACATTAGTATTAGTAAAATCAAGAAGATGTGAGGACATGCTTGCTGTAGAATTAGCAGATATAGCTGCACTATGCCCACTAAGAGACAAGGTCCAATTGTTACCACTACCATGCACCATGGTTGCGCTAGTTCCTAAAGTTAGGTTTACATAATCATTAGTATCAGTACTTCCAATTAATGTATCTGTACCGTGTAACAAACCAAATTTTAGTGTATCTGTTCCGGAGGCAAATGTAATAGTATCATTTCCAGCACCTGCGTCTATAGTTGCTGAATTATGTGTTCCAACAAGAGTAATTGCGTCATTACCGCTTCCGGTTGTTGCATTAAATGTCGGATTAGTACTACTACCAGTTAAAGAGATCGTATTATTACCATTACCTGTAGTTATAGTAAAAGTATTTGTTCCACCACCACCACTAGTAGCTGTTAAATTGATAGTATCGTTACCATTTCCTAAAATAATTCTACCATCGTTTGCCTCAGTTATATTTACTATGCTACCAAGAGAGTCATCATTACTTCCTAAAGCAATATAAACGTTAGGGAAATTATTAAGAGTCACACTAGCCGCATCATCGTGTATAACGACAATATCACTAACCCTATTAACTGATTCAGTAATATTTAGATTTCCTAAATTATCTCTAGTGTATGTAACTGACGCATTCCATGGTATACCATCAGCTTGCCCCATACCTGTACCAGTTAAAGTTGTTGTACCGGGTGCATAATTAGTTACCGTATAACCATTAGAAAGCGTTCCCAGATTAACATTAGAATCCAGTATAGTGTTTTTACCAAAGGTGACATCTGGAGTCATATCATTTCTAGCTAAATCCGTAAACTGAGCAAGAGTATATGGCGCAGCATTAAAATTAAAAGTATTAATACCATGAGCAGTATTAATAGCATGATTACCATCTAATTGAGTAGTCGTAAACACACCTGTTGTTTCGTTGTAAAAAAGATCATAATTATTTGCTGCTTGAGTAAAATATAATGTATTGGTACCCAAACCACCTTCAACAATATTATTCCCTGTTCCTAAATAAATAGAATCATTACCACTACCAGCATTAATAGTATCATTACTAGCTGCAGTATGAATCTTTGAAGATAAGTATGTTCCAGTAATATTTACCGTATCACCAGTATCGCCAGAAGTAAAATCAAAGACACTGCTACTGCTGTTTCCAATTAAAGAAATAGTATTAGTCCCTATGCCGCTAGTCGTAATTGTATCTCCTGCAATACCGCCAATTATTGTGTTACTACCAGCACTAATATTAATTGTATCGATACCTATAGAACTTACTGTAACAGTATTAGTACCGCCACTAAGTATAATGCTATCGGCACCTGTACCACCATATATTTGATTAGTACCAGCTGTTGCTGTAATGGTATCTAATCCAGATGATCCACCAGTTATAGTATTTGAACCACCACTTGCAGTAATAATATCTTTACCTACTCCACCTAGCACTGTATTCGTACCGCTAGTTAAATTAATGGTATCAATACCTGCTCCTCCATTAATAGTATTTATTCCACCTTTAGCTGTTATTAAAGCAGCACCTGTGCCACCTGTAATTGTATTGCTGCCATTATTAATAGTAATAGTATCTAATCCTGATGATCCGCCAGTAATAGTATTTGTTCCGTTATTAACTGTAATTAGATCAGCACCAATTCCACCTGTTATAGTATTATTACCAGCAGTGATAGATATTGTATCTATTCCTTTTCCACCAAATATAGTATTTGTACCATTAATTAAATAAATCGCATCGGCACCTGTGCCACCTGTAAAGGTATTGTTACCAGCACTAATTGTAATTGAATCTAATCCAGAAGAACCACCAGTTATAGTATTAGTACTGTTTGCAGCAGTTATACTAATAGTTTCGGCACCAACACCGCCAGTTATAGTGTTAATACTTGTATTCGTGCCACTTATATTAATCGTGTCAGCACCGGTACCAACTTTTACTTGATTGTTACTACCAGCAGTTATACTTATTGTATCCAACCCAGACGAACCACCAGTTATAGTGTTAGTACTATTTGCAGCACTAATACTAATAGTTGCAGCACCTGCACCACCAATTATTGTGTTAGTGCTGGCATTCGTACCGCTTACATTAATCGTGCTAACACCAGTGCTAACTGTTATTTTGTTGCTAGCACCGCCTGTGATTGTTATTAAGTCTAATCCTGAAGAACCGCCTGTTACAGTGTTAGAACCACCAGTTGCGGTTATAATATCACGCCCCGTACCACCTATTACTGTGTTGGTGCCATTATCTAAATTAATAGTATCGACGCCGGCACCACCATTAATTGTATTAACACCTCCATTTGCTGTAATTAAATCCGCACCAGTACCACCTGTCATTGTATTACTACCAGCACTTAAAGTGATCTTGTCTAGCCCAGACGATCCGCCTGTTATAGTGTTAGTACTGTTTGCAGCAGTGATAGTCATTGTTGTAGCGCCAACCCCACCAATTAAAGTGTTAACACTAGTATTAGTGCCGCTTACATTAATAGTGTCAGCCCCAGAGCCAACTGTTATTTTATTGCTAGTGCCACCAGTAATAGTTATTAAATCCAATCCTGATGATCCACCAGTCACAACATTAGTGCCACCAGTTGCGGTAATAATATCTTTACCTGTGCCACCCAATACGGTATTCGTGCCACTATTTAAATTAATAGTATCGATACCAGCACCACCATTAATAGTATTCTTACCACCGGCTGCTGTAATTGAATCCGCACCAACTCCACCTGTTATGGTATTGTTGCCAGCACTTACTGTTATGCTGTCAAACCCTGATGATCCACCTGTTATTGTGTTTGTACTATTTGCAGCACTTACATTAATCGTGTCTGTTCCTGCACCGCCAACAATAGTATTAACGCTAACACCAGCACCACTTATAGTTATAGTATCAGCACCAGTACCACCTGTTACTTTATTATTACCACCACCTGTGATTGTTATTGTATCTAAACCTGACGAACCTCCGGTTATAACATTAGATGTACCACCACTAACTGTTATAATATCTTTACCAACTCCACCAACCACTGTATTTGTGCCACTATTTAAATTAATAGTATCAATTCCTGCACCACCATTAATGGTATTAGTGCCGCCAGCCGTTGTAATTAAATCAGCACCAGATCCACCTGTTATTGTATTACTGCCGGCACTTACTGTTATGTTGTCTAACCCTGATGAACCACCAGTTATTGTATTTGTGCTATTTGCGGCAGTTATATTAATGGTTGCAGCGCCAACCCCACCTATTAAAGTATTAGTGCTAGCTGATGCACCGCTTACATTAATCGTATCGGCACCAGTGCCAACTGTTATTTTATTACTGCTGCCACCTGTAATTGTTATCAAATCTAATCCCGATGAACCACCGGTGACAACGTTAGTGCCGCCTGTTGCGGTAATAATATCGCGCCCTACACCACCAAGCACTGTATTCGTACCGCTATTTAAATTAATAGTATCAATTCCTGCGCCACCGTTAATAGTATTTGTACCACCAGCTGCTGTAATACTATCCGCACCAGTACCACCTGTAATTGTATTACTACCTGCGCTTACTGTTATGCTGTCTAATCCTGATGAACCACCAGTTATAGTATTCGTACTATTGGCAGCACTTACATTAATTGTTGCAGCACCAACTCCGCCAATTAAAGTGTTAACACTAGTATTAGTACCGCTTACATTAATCGTATCAGCACCAGCACCTACTGTTACTTTATTGTTGCTACCGCCAGTGATGGTGATTAAATCTAATCCGGACGAACCACCAGTTACAACATTCACACCGCCTGTTGCATTAATAATGTCTTTGCCAACACCGCCAAATACAGTATTCGTGCCGCTATTTAAATTAATGGTGTCTATTCCTGCACCACCATTAATAGTGTTCGTACCACCAGCAGCTGTAATTGAATCCGCACCTGTACCGCCTGTAATTATATTGCTACCCGCGCTTACTGTTATATTATCTAATCCTGATGAACCGCCGATTATAGTGTTCGTACTGTTGGCAGCACTTACATTAATTGTTGCAGCACCAACTCCACCTATTAAAGTATTAGTGCTAGCACTAGTGCCACTTACATTAATCGTATCGGCACCAGTACCTACTGTTAC
>CAIJNR010000098.1 GCA_903822055.1 uncultured Francisellaceae bacterium
ATGAAAATTAAAACTAAAACAAGCAGAGTTTGGGTTAGTTAAATGGCGTTTTCAAAAAAAGTATTTTTGTTAATTATGGTGAAAATATCAGGTAAAATAATCAACTTCGGAAAATAAGATGATTCCTGCTTAGAACCCCTTGATCAGTTTTAAAATTAGCACAGGTTAAACAAGCGTTCGCATGAGGACATCGAGTTTGACTTAATGGTAAATTACAACACCCATTGCTTCACAACATTACCTTTTAACCATTCTAATTCATTCGCACTATAATTTCTGACTTCTTTGCTTGTTTGATCAATATTGCCTTGAAATTTCATGAATACTTCTTTTAAAGTTTGATCATGGATATGTGCGTATCTACTGGTCATTTTTGGTGATTCGTGTCCTAAATAACGTTGGACTATAAATGGTGAAACCCCTGCATTAATCATACAGTTGGTACTCGCATGATTAATGCTGGAGTTTCATCAGCTATTATTCAACGTTATTTAGGGCATGAGAGTCCTGACATGACAAGTAGATACGCACATATCCATGATCGAACATTAAAAGATGCATTTGATACATTTCAAAAAAATAATACTACAATAACTAATGAAATTACTAGTTATAAAAGTAATGAAACTGATTGGTTAAGAAGTAATGTTATGGCACAATCATTATCAAATGGTTATTGTAATCTACCATTAGGTCAAGGTCGTTGTCCTCATGCAAATGCATGTTTAAATTGTGCTAATTTTAAGACTGAACGAAGCCATTTACCTCAACATGAAAAGCAATTAGTAATTACAAAAAAAATATTAGATGTAACAGAAAAAAACAACTGGCCTAAACAAATTGAAGTCAACAATGCAGTTAAAGTAAATTTAGAAAAAATTATTTGTACATTAAATGGATCAAAAGATGTTTAAAGATAAGACTGTTGGCTTAAAAAAGGCTGCCCAAAAGAAGCAACAAGACACAATTGTTCGAGTTGAAGCTGCAATTAAAAAAATGAAAATTAATAATGATGCAATTAATTTTACAACAGCATCAAAGATAGCCAAAGTATCACGAACATGGTTGTACAAACAATCAGAATTTAAAAATATAATTCAAATGTAATTCATCAGAAATTTTACGATACTTATTTCTTATCAGAACGTTGATGATGTTCTAAGCCATCTAATCCACTTTTGCGGTAATCACTTAACCATCTATATAATGTGCTTCTGGAAATATTTTTTTGTTGTGAAATTATCAATAAAGATACATTGTTTTCTGTATATTCCTTAATAATTTGAAATTTTTCATATGATGATACATTTTTTTCTATTACTTCCATAATATACCTATATTGTTAATTAATAATATATCCCAACTTCATTGTTGAACTGTTTCCAAGGCATGTCGGTTCAATAAAATGAAGGTTTTTATTAACGCATTTAAAAAATGCTAGCAACTACAAAGCTATTGATTTATAGTACACAATATTGGTTAACTTTATCAGAGTTAAATTAACTTATAAACAACAAAATAAATTGGACTAAACAATAATGAAGTATGGCTATGCTAGGGTATCTACCAGCGGGCAAGAGCTGAATTTACAAATTGATGCTGTGAAAAACGCTGGTTGCGAAAAAATTTTCAAAGAAATAGCTAAAGGCACTAAAACTGATCGTTGCAAATTAAATGAGCTTTTAGCCATCGTTGAGCCAGGAGATATTATAGTTATATGGAAATTAGATCGTATAGGACGCTCATTAAAGCATTTGATTGCTCTTTTTAATGATCTTATTGCACGCAAAGTAAGCATTATTAGTTTGCAAGATCCAATAGATACTGTTACAGCACAAGGAAGATCAATATTCAATATTTTTGCTTCGCTGGCAGAATTTGAAAAAGATTTGATCCGAGAGCGAACAATGGAAGGATTATCATCCGCTCGTGCAAGGGGGCGAACTGGCGATCGACCCAAAGGTATATCTAAACAATCTGAGGAAAAAACTTACGCTGTTGAAGCACTATATAAACAAGGAAAAATGTCTTGTGCTAAAATAGCAAAGCAATTTGATATATCAAAAACAACGCTTTATAAATACTTAAAATTACGTAACGTAAAGATAGGCACATGATTGATTGAAATCTAACTAATCAGAAATGTCCCATTTAATTACAAAAAATTCTCATTTAATTAGCAAAGTTACATATTCGCAATTAATTCGAGTCAGTTTTTTTCATTCGCGATTTATTTGAGCCAAATTAGATCGTTGATTGCAAGCCGAGGTGTTTTCAAAAGCGAGCCGTTACAGATAGTAGTTTAAAAACATTCTAAATTGTGTGACTATACTTAGTAATACAGCGACAATTACAAGCAATAAATTAATTTTGTCAGGTGATAAAGATGAAAGATGAACATAAAAATGCTTTTAATCAACGAAATGATTTTAGTTATCTTTATCAGGCTACAGATATATCAATTATTCAAAAACAACTGATGCAACAATACCATGATAGTTTCTCTATAATTGAGCCTTTAGGTAATAACATAGGGGGAGATATATTAAGAGGCGTAGAGACTTTAATTGAGACATTGGAAACTGTTAATAAACCAACTCTTGGAGTGTATAATTTAAGAAATTTTCATTGGATATCGCTTGCTGTATTTAAACAAGAATTATCAACAATTTTTTTATATAAAGATTCTCAAGGTAGTTCAAATCAGGAGCTAGCAAAGCATTGTGAAGAAAAAGGATACATATTTGTATTTAATGATGGTCATGAACAAACAAAAGGATTTGAATGCGGGATATTTGCTTTGCAAAATATGAAAATTATGGCCGAACGTCTTAGAGCAACAGGAGAGTTTATTAATGAATTTAAGAATTTTAAAGGATTTTGTAGTTTGAATTTAGCTCAACAATTGCGAGAAACAGAGTTTGCAACACAATATGTACTTGGTATTTATGCTAATGCAGTAAATGAGCAGTTAAAAGCAAACAAGCTAGAACAAATAAGAGAGCATCACGGAAAAGAAGCTGAAGATATGGCTAGATCACTTGATGAGCAGTTTAATTATATCGAAAGAGTTTATAATATAAAAAGGGCATTGGGCGTAAAAGAGGGCATACATAGAAAAGAAGATAAAAATACTATAGCAGTAGAAATAGGGATAAAAAATGGAGAATTTGATGAGCAAAGTAATCATTATGAGTATTTTATAAGAGTTTCATGGACAGACGACATAGATCAAGATGTAAGTAATAAGTTGCGAGGACTAATAAGTACAGCAATCTTTGATCCACAGGATAGAGTTATTACTATTGCAGGTGATAAAGAAAAACTAGATTTGGATACTATAGAGAAATCCAAGCCTATTATAAGATTATTGGAGTTTTGTAAAAATTTGTATTTATCTAATCTTGCACAAATTCAAGAGATAAAGGATGTTATGATAGGTAGAGATTATGAAGATGATGTTACTGAAGCAAATATTAATCAAATTTTTGATTGGACTAAAAGTGGAAAAAGTAGTACACAAGATTGCTATAATCATCAGCAGAAAGAAAATGCCTTTAATAATTACGATAATTTAGTGTATCAATATCAGTATGATGATATTGACCATATAGGAAAAAAATTAATTAAAGAACTTAACGAAAGCAATGAATCAGAAGAGCAGCATATTATATTTGCATCTCCAATAGGAACAAAAAAAGATTTAGATGGTGTGCAGGTGAACGCTGCGCAAATATTAAGTGAATTTACCACTGACATAAACAGTGGGCACATGATAGTTGGTATATTTAATGCTGGCGTAAATCACTGGATAGCATATGTATTATTAAAACATGAAAACCAGATTAAATGTATTTATAAAAATTCTTTGACTGGAAGTTGTAACGACTTTAAGCAAGTTTTTAAAAATGCCTTCCACAATGACAAGGATTCTATATATGGATTAATTAAATCTGCAAACAATACAGATGAACAGATTATAGATTTTGAGCCATTAATAGGCAAGATTCGAAGGCATAGTAGTTGTGGAGTATTTGCTTTAAAGAATATGTTAGAATTAGCTACTATTAATTTCATCCAGTCTGATAGCAGTATGGATTTCTTTACTCCAGGCAGTACGCAGGAAGAGTATAGCAGATCTATATTACAGGCAAGAAAGGAGCTAGCAGAAAAATATCTAAGTGCTAGAGTTGAAGAGTTTAAAGTAGATCAAATAAGGCAAATAGTAATAAGGCATCATACTGAAGAAAGCGAAAAGTTCAAAGAACTTATTAAAGTTGTTTCTATAGAAGTAGATATTCGTACATTCGCGAAGAATTGTGAAAAATATTTTTATAGAGTTAAATACACAAATAACAATAAGGGTGATTTAATAGTAAGGTTACAAGAGTTAGGTATAGATTATGCTCAAGGGGATAGTGGTGATATATTACTAATCAGGCCAGAACAATTAAACAAAGATAATTCTGGTCTTAAAGAGCTGTTGGCGTTTATTGATTTAAAAAATCAGAATTTTATTCCAGAAAATTTAGTTGATCAAACAGAGCTTTCTACAAAGATTTTTGAGTTATGTAATATTTCACCAAAACAAAGATCTTTCGCGATAGCAGTACTAAAAAACTGTGGTATTACAGAAATACCTGATGATTTTGGAATTTATAAAAGAAATACTAGTTACACTACAAATGACTTAAGCGAAAAAAATAAAGAGGAATTAAAGAAAATAGCGCTGCAACGAGATTTAGATAAATTAATAGAGATCAAAAATTTGTTGGATAGATTATTGGTAGATAATTACGATAAGTCTCAAATATTATATGATTTACAAAAGATAGGGCAGCTAATTCATGATATATCTTGGAAAGAAGATAATCATGATTGTATTAGAAATAAACATGGTTATAGGAGTCGTCACAAAGATAGAGGTAATGGTAAGAATGAAAAAGGAGGAAAATTAAATTTTGAAACTTTAGGACATTTGAAAGAGTTAGATGGAGATCAGGTGCAGCAGCAGTTATTAATTACTAATTTTGATTTAGTAAAGACTAGCTTAACTAGTCTTCATAATAAAATTCACTTTATCTTATCTAAGGAATTCATGCATATTGATGATTCTAAACGTATAAATTTAATTATTAATCATAAACTTTTTGAAAAAACAGAAGCAAACAATGAGGATGAAGGATTTATAAAAAAAGTATCAGCTTATTATCATGATATAAAGTGTATTAATAAGTTAATAGAGTTATTAGAAGTAATGAATATGCCTGTTTATACATCTCTCGATTTGAATAGCAAGGTTGATAGATATTGGTTAGGTTATTTTTTTGTTCAATTTGGCGAAGCTGCTAAAGAAGTATCAGAATTTATAAAATCTGATGTCGCTGATCAAACATATATTTTGTTTGGGAAGTGTAAGGATTATAGACAGGAAATAAAAAACTATTCATATAGGGTATCAGGAAATAAATTTGAAAAGTTGTTACAGATGAAACAAATGTTAGAACATTCTGATAATGATTTGGCAGCATTGTTACATAATTTGAAAGAAATCCTGACAGATTTTGATAGCTATAGTAGCGTAAAATCGAAGTTTGAAAAGGATAATGCAGAGAAAGCAAGGCAAGTAAGTGAATCATTAAGAAACGGTACAGTTAATTTGAAAAAAGCATTAGATGGGATACAAAAAGAAATCAAAACGTCTAAAGATAAAGCAAAGGAGCTTGAAAACCAGATCAAACAATGGCAGAGCAATAGTTCGAATCAAGAAACAGAGGTTCAAAGTGTAGTGGTAGTTTCTTCAGGGATACAAAAGATTCTAGAACAGCATGTAAAAGATAACCCTGAAGAAACTTTGGCTACTCTGAAATATAAAGTAGAAAGTGGTAAAGAAAAAAAGAACAGTGCTATAGAGAAGTTTAAGGCACTGCTTAAGAAAGATCGTAAAGATTTTCCTAATGAATTTAACTCAATACAATCTGAAGAACGCAAAAAAATGAATGAGGATTTTAAACCTCTCGATAAAATGGCTACATTATTGAATCTTATTATGAAGGATTATGAAAATAATTCAAATGATGATATTTTATTGTCAGATTTATGTAAAAACCCTGAAGTATTAAGTAACAAAGATAATCAAGACAAAGATACTACTATCAAAGAATTACAAAAAGAGTTACAAAAAAAGAAAAGGCTTATTGTAGAACTACAAGATAAAGAAGTAACTATTAAACAAATGATAGAAAAAATAGATAATAATTATCAAAGCCAAAAAACAACTACATTAGATCCTTGCAGCACTAATACCCCTTTTATTGCTTTAGAAAAGCATAAAACCCTTCAAAAAATAAATAATGAAATAGAATTTTTAAAATGCATAGAAAATGCTGATCCCGTAAAGGTAGAATGGGCAAGAAAAATGTCTATAGGATTTTTAGGTCAATATTTTAAAGAGTTATTTCAAGGTGAAGCATACTTAACAACAGCACTACCTGAATATCTCGGTCAAGATTCTTTGTTGTTGGAAGATATTAATAATGCAATAACAATTAGGCATAAATACGTAATGCATGAGGCTTTAAGAAAAGATTATGGAGTAATAGGAAAAGCTAGCAGGGAAAGTGTATTGCCATGGCAGGAAAGTTTTAAAGCGTTATTAACTATTTGTCAAATTGGAGATATAGGCAGTCATCAGTATAAATTTGTACTGAAACAATTAAAAGAAATTGTAATAACTTCTGGTGAATCTGAATTAGAATTACGACTAATACAACTGATGATATTTAGTCTAAATAGGCTAGCAAATTACGATAAAGCAATAGCAATATTTAACAATTTCCGTACTACAGAGCTTATGAATAGTCCTGTACTATCTAGTAAAGAATTTATTGGGAAGTTTCTTATTTTGCAAGGTGTTAATAATAATTTTTATTGCAGAGGCAGGTATCAAGAAGCTAAATCTAAAAATAAAGAATTGATAGAATTATTGAAAGCTAACAAGCAGTTTTCAGAAGATAAATACCTTAACATTATGGCAAACCTTATCTATGATAAATCTGTACTTGAAAGTCGTTTAGGCAATGAAGCCCAAAGTTTAAGTGACTTGTTAGTTGCTCAAAAACTAGCATCTAATGATCACATAAAAGCAAAGATAAATGTTGGTATTATTGGATATTATGTGGAAAAGACGGATTACAAAAGAGCCATAAAAGAAACTGATATGTTTTTGGAAGAGTTTATACAAAAGGAGTTTGCGGATCCTGAGGATTGTGAATTAATTTTTGAAGCTTCTATTCTGCTACATATTTGTCATGGAGAAATAGGTGAAGAAAGTGAATCAATTAATGCTTTGATTAGAGCTGAAGAGATATTAACAAATCATGCACCGCAATTCAAAGAACTCCAAGGAGAATTTTACAGGTCTACTCAAGCAAAACTTAAAATTAATAAAGCCGCTGATTACCGCGAAAAAAAGTGCCCCAAAGAAGCTCTTAAATTATATTTTGAAGTTCTTAAATATTATGAGTCTATTAGGAAAGCCAGCTTGGATTTAGTAGATTTACATATACATATAGGTAACTGTTATAGAGATGTAAATAAGTATGAGCTTGCTAAAAATACTTTTGAAAAGGCAGAAGGAATATTAATCAACCTGGATGGTGATAATACTAAATTATTGCAGATGGGTCATATAAAAGCTGCTTTAGCTTGTGTATATATGAACTTGTCTCAATCTCAAGATAAGCAAGATTTAGAGCTTTTACTTAAGGCTAAAGAATATCACAAAAGTGCTTTAGAACTATTTGATCAAAATGAAGGTGGTCAATATTATAAGAAAATACAACTTGCAAATTGGAAAGCATTAAATAATTCTTATGGTAACGGTACCAGTGTAGGAAAAAAACGGTTTGCCCTACGACTTCGTTGATGAATTGTTTAACTGATTCATATATTGCATTTCTTCCCCATTTCATGGGAGTAAACAAATTTTGGGAAGATCCTTGTGTGCAAGGTATAAATTGTTTGCTTGTGGCAGGAGCTATTGAAGCGCCTATATTTTCATTTTGGTTTGACAAATTGAAATTCGGTTAGTGCAATAAATATTGGAATATGCTAGGTTAATTCGTTAATAATGGATTTGATAAGTGCATATAATAAAAAATTATTTAACTTTTGGCTAGCTTATCTATACTAACAGTTGAATAATAATTTAAAAAAAAAGAATTGGAGCCTAATAAATAATGTTGAGCAAATTTTTAGATCCTAAAAATGATATAGCCTTTAAAAAAATCTTTGGTAGTGAAAAGAATAAAGATATTTTGATTCATTTTTTAAATGATATGTTGAAATTCAAAGAGAAGAAACCAATAACCGAATTAGCATTTTTAAATACAGTTCAAGATCCATTAATAGCAGCTAGAAAAACTAGTGTAGTTGATATTATGTTGTGTAAAGACGAATTAGGTAACTCATATATAGTTGGGCGTTGGTGCGTAAATATCGTGACTTTACAACAATTTTGTTGTTCGTATAAGATAATGTCTTACCTAACGCGGGGGAATTAGATTTATGCCATATAAATTGAGAAATAAAGTACGCCATAAGTTTACTAAAGCTAAATATGCTATTACCAACTGGAAAAATTATGAAAAAGGTTTAATAAATATAGGTAATATTTGCATTTGGTTTTCTGAAGATGCAATTAAAAAGTGGTATTCTAGTGATTCCATCAAAACAATAGGCAGACAATTTAAATATTCTACTTTAGCAATTGAGACCGGATTAATTTTAAAAATTATTTTTAAATTAACATATAGATCGCTAGAAGGATTTTTAGGATCAATGTGCAAAATGATGAACATCCAACTAGATATTCCAGACCATACTGTGTTTTCGAGAAGAGCAGTAACACTCAAAAGATTAACGTTATTATTGATAGTACTGGACTTAAATTATTTAGTGAAGAAGAATGGCTTAAACTAAAGCATAAAGTTAATCAGAAAAAGGCCTGGCGTAAATTGCATTTGGCAATAGACGAAAAAACTCAGCAAATTGTTGCATCAGAATTAACTTCTCTTGAAACAAGTGATGACGCCATGGTTGAACCAATATTAAAAAGTATAGATCATAAAATATCTGGTGTTATTGCTGACAGAGCTTATGATAGTAATCGAGTGTATAATGATATTATAAAAGCTACAAATAATGAGAAAGTAAAAATAATAATTCCTGGAAGAACAAACGCTAGTAAAATTTGTTTTTATTTAACAAGTTTGTCTAAGAGGCGAACCAATCATAAAAGGTGGTTTGAATTAGGTTCTTATCGATGGCAGAAAAAAACTAGTTATAATAAAAGAAGTTTAATCGAAACAACAATGATGAGGTATAAAAAATTAATTGGCGAAAAATTATTTAGCAGAAAATTTATTAACCAAAAAACAGAATCTACTTTGCTTGATCTGAAACTTTATTTCCTTTTAATACTCTTCTAAAAATAGATCCACTCTGAATGTTAGCTTTTTCGCACCAGATCTTTAGTGCTGTTGGTGGGCATAGTATTTCATCGCCATAGGGGATAGCACAGATTTGACCTTCACCGGATTGATCTGTTTTGGAGCATGCTATTAATATTTCAACTCCTTCTGTAACAAAATTTACCTGCTCAAAATTTATAACAACCAATTCGCTGCGGCGAAAAGATCCAAAGAAACCAATTTGTAATAGCGCATTATTTCGCCAAGCAATTATTTGATCTTGGTTTTTAAGAAATGTTACCATGGTGATCAGAGATTCCATTTGCAGCTCTAAAGCCTTTTCTTTAGGACAACCGTGTATATTTTTAATTCCTGTTAAAGTTTTGTGCACTAAAGGATGAGCAGTTGGATCTGCAAATCCTTGATAGATGTGCCAATTTTTAATGGCGGTAAGTCTACGCATTAACGTGCGTGAATTCAGAGTATCGGCATAGCGCTGTAAATAGCCAAGTACGACATCTGGAGTTGTTGCTAATACTGCACGTGACGATAAGCTTTTCTAGTATATTGGCTGGTTGCTGCCTGTACATAGCTATGAAAATTAGCAAGGAGCTCGTTGGTAGGAATAAGTTCCTCACTGACAAGATCTTTATTACATAATGCAGGATTATTGGGATTGGACATTTTTTTACCTTATTTGAAATTAAAATCATTAGGATCTGGGTAACGTACGATTACTACAGGAGTTAAGTTTAACACAATTTTGATTAGTCATGATAAGGTACATTATCACGAGGTAAATTAAAATTATATTTGGTCTTTAAAAATTATAAATTACATTGTACCGTACGAAATGTAATACACAATGAAAAAATCTGAGGTTAAAAAACAGTCATGAGTCGCACCGGAATAACGTATCAAGAAGTAATAGAAGCTATTACCAAACTGCAAGAACGTGGCAAAATTCCAACTGTCGATAGAATAAGAAATCAGCTGGGTACTGGCAGTAACAGCACGATTTCACGCTATTTAAGAGAATGGAAATCAGAACTAGTCTTGTCTGGAACTAACACTGTTCCTTCTGACTTGATAGAAATAATTAAAAAATTGTGGGCAAGGTTACAAAGGAAACCGGAACAACAAATTTCTATATTAACCATTGATACTGCTAAAACTGTGCAAACAGTAGAGGCAAAATTTGTGCAATCGCAAAAAGAAAATGCAGAATTACAAACAAAAGCGCATAAACTTGAAGAAGACTTATATTCAAAAACAGAAGAAAATAAAGCTATAAATAAAACTTCTACTTCTTTACAGCTTGAATTATCAAAATTACAAGATCGTTATATTTAGAAAAACAAAATGTACAAAAAAATCTAGAACACTATCAGTCATCTATACAAAAATTACAACAAGAACAATTAATGGCAATAGAAAAACAAACTGCTAAATATGAACAAGAAATAGTACAATTAAATCAGGAATTAGTTGTCAATATTAACGAAAAAAAGAAATTTAAATTATTATGCGAGCAAACAAGCAATATGCTTAAAAAAACAGAGAAAAACCTAGAAACTACAACGAAGAACTTGAGAGAAAAAGAAATTAATGAAGCAACCATACAAGACAGGTATTCTAGATTAGCACAGCAACATGAAGCAAATATTAATGTGCTTGAAATTAAAACTAATCTTCTAGCAGAAACTGTACAAAAAT
>CAIJNR010000099.1 GCA_903822055.1 uncultured Francisellaceae bacterium
ATATTTTCTTCATTAAGTCGTGAACAAAAAGAAGCTATTGGTATACTTCAGATTGGAACATTTCTTGAATATTTTGATTTAATGCTTTATGTACATATGGCTGTAGTATTAAATGAATTGTTTTTCCCTCAAACTGATCCACATACATCTAGATTAATAGCTGCATCAGGGTTTTGTGCGACATTCATTTTTCGACCATTTGGTGCATTAATTTTTGGTTACATAGGTGACACTATGGGAAGAAAACCAACAGTAATAATTACTACCATAATGATGGCATTATCTTGTATTGTAATAGCAACTTTACCTACATACGCTCAAATTGGTATTACCGCTTCTTGGGTTTTAACAATATGTCGCATAGTACAAGGTATGTCTTCTATGGGAGAAATAATTGGTGCTGAAATTTATTTGACAGAATCGGTTAAACCACCAATCCGTTATACGGTGGTTGGGTTAATGGATTGTGCATCTAGTTTTGGTACTTTAATGGCGCTAGCTGTTGCTACCGCGGTATTTGCTATTAAAATGGACTGGCGTATCGCATTTTGGATTGGAACATTAGTAGCACTAATAGGAACTGTGGCAAGAACTGCTCTTAGAGAAACTCCTGATTTTATAAATGCAAAACATAATATAAATGACAATGTAAAAACAATACCACAACATACACTAACTAAAAAAACCTTACTAGCGTATTTTCTTGTTCAATGCGGCTCACCATTATGTTTTTATTTTACATATATACATTGTGGCAGCATATTAAAAAATTTATTTCACTATACCCCTGCTAATATTATTTATCATAACCTAATAGTTACAGTAATAGCGTTTTTCTGGATGATATTTATTACGTTTTTAAGTTATAGAATATATCCATTAAAAATAGTTAAAGTAACGGTAGTAATATCTTCCATGGTTATTTTATGTATCCCATATTTATTATCTAACATTAGTTCACCAATACATTTGTTATTAATTCAATTGTTTACTGGCGCGTTAGGTATTTATATTTCTCCAGCACAAGCTATTTTTTTCAACCATTTTCCTATCCTTAAAAGATTTACTTGTACTGGTTTTGTTTATGCATTATCAAGAGCTTTAATGTATATAATCACTTCTTTTGGTCTAGTTTGGATGACGGAAAAATATGACAATTGGGGATTGTTATTTATTTTTGTTCCGGTAATTATAGGATTTTGGTTTGGGTTGTTACATTTTGAAGGTTTAGAAAAATCAATTGGACATTATCCAAACCAAAAACTGCCTAATCATTCAACAACTAATATTGCGGCTGAATTACCAATTTAAAAAATTAAATATGAAAATATTAACATCTTTAACTAAAAAACACAAAGACGCCATAGGGCTCCTCCAGATTGGAACTTTCCTTGAGTATTTTGATTTAATGCTTTACGTACATATGGCTGTAGTATTAAATGAATTATTTTTTCCAAAAACTGATCCACACACTTCTAGATTAATTATGGCCTTAACATTTGCCTCAACATTTGTTTTTCGACCATTAGGAGCATTGGTTTTTGGGTATATAGGCGATAATATTGGACGAAAACCTGTAGTAATAATTACTACTATGGTCATGGCATTATCCTGCGTTGTAATGGCAAATTTACCAACGTATGCCCAAATTGGAATTACAGCTTCATATATAATGATGCTCTGCCGCATTGCTCAAAGTTTTTCTTCTGTTGGAGAAATAATCGCTGCTGAAATTTATATAACAGAATTGATTAAACCACCTGCTCGTTATCCAGCAGTTTGTTTAATGGATTGTGCAGCTGGATTTGGTAGCTTGGCAGCTTTAGCTATTGCTTCATTAGTATTTATCATTAAAGTAGATTGGAGAGTTGTTTTTTGGGTGGGAACTTTAATAGCGGTAATAGGATCTGTTGCTAGAGGCAGCCTTAGTGAAACTCCAGATTTTGTGAATGCAAAATTCAAACTGCAAAATGTTATTAAAGAACTTACTATAAATACTAATACAACAAAAGAAAATCCAATCTTAAATGAAAAAGTTGACAAAAAAACATCATTAGCATATTTCCTTATACAATGTGGAACACCATTGCGTTTTTATTTTGCTTATATTTATAGTAGTGACTTATTGAAAAATTTATTTAATTATAGTGGTGAACAAATTGTTCATCATAACTTGATAATTGCAGTGGTAGATTTTTTAAGTATAATTTTTTTTACAATATTAAGCTATAAAATGCATCCACTAAAGGTCGTCAAAGCCAGTTTGACAATATTTTTAGTTTTTACCTTATGTGTTCCACTTTTGTTATGTAATATTACTTCTCCATTACATTTAATTATTCTGCAATGCATCTGTGTTTTTGGCATATATGATGTACCAGCACACGCTGTTTTCTTTATTCATTTTCCTGTTTTTAAAAGATTCACTTACACTTGCTTTATGTTTGCACTATCGAGAGCTATAATGTATTCAATTACTTCTTTGGGGCTGATTTATATTACGGAAAAACTTGGACATTGGGGACTTTGGATTGTTTTTATACCAGTAATTATAGGGTTTAGATTTGGCTTACTACATTTTGAAAATTTAGAAAAAACAACCAAATGTTATCCTGAAAAAAACAATACTGCAACCGTTAACGTGGGTGGGTGTTTTTAAAATTTATTACGCACCATTCAGAGCATAACTACATGAACAACAAGTTTTATTCGTTCATGGACATCATAAATTTTAAAAACACCCACCCACGTTAACGGTTACACAACATTAACACAGTGCTGGCAAATGAAAATCATCTATAATAAATGCAAATGTTTTTTCCTGCAAATGATCTTGCAAATAATTTTGATTATGAAATATTTCTTTAACACACAATTGCTGTAATTCTTCCGCTACCACATTATTTCCAAGATACAAGGCAAGAATTATAAATATAACCACAGTTTCTTCTGCTATCCTTTTAATATCTTCTGGTGATTTACTACCAATAGTACGCATATTATGCAATCGATCAAATATCTTCACTAATAATAAATCATGTTTTTTCTCGAGATATAAAGATGTAATCATTTCTGCTGAACTAATTTTTCGATCAATTTTTATTCTAGTGAGATCTTCGACTTGACTTGCAATAATAGATCCAAAAATATAACTAATCATTTCTTTAGTTAATTCAGTATCTTCTATCGTATCATGTAATATGCTAGTAACTAAAATATCTGTGGTAAAACGATAATCTGCCACCATATACGCAACTTCTAGTGGGTGTGAATAATATGGTTCGCCAGACTGTCTTTTTTGCGTGCCATGATATTTTTTTGCATAATAGATAGCTTTTTTTATCTTAATAAGATCTATTTGATCTGTAGATAGATTATTAAGCAATAAAAGCTTACTTAATAATCTATCTGAATAAACACAAGAATTGAATTTTGATTCCCAACAATTAATATCTATCATGTTTAACCACCTTACTACAAAGTAGTGATTATTGTTGTAATTATTATAATAATGTATAGAAATAATAAGTATGGTCTTAGAATAAGTACATCTGGTACCATTATATCACAATTGTTGATGTTATGAAGGAATAAATATGCTATTTAATTATGCGATATTATTAAATTCAAAATTGACTTTAACTGCATATATTTTTTTATCTGCTGCTGTTTTAAGTCTATGGTTTAACAGGAAGCCAATAATTTTTTGCAGTTTTTTATTTATTGCTACCCTACTAGCCTTCCTAGCTCATAGATTACAATGGACTTCGCTACTGTTTATAGTAGCTTTTGCTGTCATACACTATTTAACCTTTAATATTAAATCAAATCCTATCAAAATTATTTGTGGCGTTATTGTATTTACTATTGGTTTTAGTATTTCTGCCGGAATACATAATATTCCAGGCTTTTCAAATTGGTTACTTGCTAAAGAATTACTTATTAGTCCAAATGCCATTCGCTATACAATGTTTTTAAATTTTGACAAACCATTAATTGGTCTATTCATTTTGGGCTTCAGTAGATTACATCTATTAAAAACTCAAACAGATTGGCTAACAATGTTAAAAAAGACTATTCCAATTGCTGTAGCGGGTATTTTATTACTTTCTTACTTATCTTGTCTTTTTGGTTATGTTAAGTATGATTTAAAAATAAATTCTTTTTTTATTATTTGGGCACTTAATAATCTATTGTTTACTTGCATTGCAGAAGAAGCACTATTTCGAGGTTTTGCGCAAAATGTTATTAGTAACGCTTTAAAATCTTATCATTACGGTAATTACTTAGCATTACTATTAGCATCAATGCTCTTTGGTGTTAACCATTATATGGGCGGCATCAAGTATATCCTATTAGCCAGTATTGCAGGTCTAATTTATGGTTATATTTATCAAAAAACTAAGCGCATTGAATCAAGTATTACTGCTCATTTTTTATTAAATACCGTTCATTTTATAGTGTTTACTTATCCTGCATTGGCTAAATAAAATCAATAATAACGCTATTTTCAATGTATTTGGACGTTGGTAGGTATTTTTTAAACTTATGGAGCATCCTGAAAGAATAAAAACACATTTTTAACCTATTAACATACTGAATGGTGCTTCATAAGCTTAAAAAATACCTACCCCCGTCCAAATACCTTTTAATTAAACATTTAGATCTGGCGCTAACGTATCAACATCAATATTTATTGTTTCTCTTTTTAAAGTATATAAAGTAACGATGATAGTTATGCTACAAGCTATCATTAGATAATATGCAACTGTATCTACTCCTCCAAAATTTTCTATAAGCCACATTGACATAATTGGAGCAACTCCACCAAAGACAACAGATGTAAAATTCCAACAGAAAGCAACACTAGTAGCCCTTATATTGGTAGGAAATGATTCTGCAGTAAGGGGATTTAACGTTCCTTCTGTCATGCCTATTAATATTCCCATTAAAATAGAGAACAATAATATCGAAGATGCAACTCCATTCTTCAAAGATAATATAAATGGGTATGATGCTAACAAAAGACCTATCGTTCCTAAAATAATAATATATCTTTTGTTGATTTGATCTGATAAATATCCAAAAAATACTGTTGCAACAGTATAACTCATTACGGTAAACAAATTAAATTTACCAGCAACATGAGGATCATAATTTAAGAAATTGATCATCATAGTCTTGCCAAAAATAAAAACAATAAAAAATGATATTTGAGTAGTAATAAAAATGGAAAAAAGTTTAAATAATGTAAACTTATGGTTTTTTAACATTTCCATAAATGGATTGGAAATTAATTCACTATTTTGTTTAGCAAAAATAAAATCTTCTGTTTCTAAAAGTGTACGACGCATATAAAAACCTATAATCGCTCCAAGTACACTAATAAAAAATGGTATTCTCCAAGCAAATGCATATATTGTTTCCTTAGTGGCTAACGACTCTACTATAAAAATAGTACATGAACTAAGAACAAGGCCTGTACCAACCCCTGTAAGAGCCATACAACCAAAAAATCCTCTTTTTTCTTTTGGTACTGATTCAAAAAGATAAACACAAGATGCTCCAAATTCCCCGCCTAGTGCCACCCCCTGTAAAATACGCAGAAAAATAAGTATAATTGGTGCCGCAATGCCAATTTGCTCATATGTTGGTAATAAACCAATACATATTGTCGGAATAGACATTAAAAGCACGGTTAAAGTCAGCATTTTTTTTCTACTATACTTATCACCGATATACCCAAAAATAATGCCACCAATCGGTCGTGCAGCTAATCCCACTGCGAATGTAGCAAATGTCATCATCATCGAAACGTATGGATTGGTAACAGGAAAGAATAAGCTACTAATAACTGTTGCAAAATAAGCATATAGAGTATATTCGTACCACTCTAGTACATTACCAATAGAGGAAGATAGTATAGACTTTATAATCATTTTTTTAGATAACTTTTTCATGCGAATAACGCCTTTATTAATTTAATAATTTATATAATAAATAATCGATAGACAGTATATATAATAACATATTAGTTTTCAGTATTATCGAATTTATCTGTATTCGATAATAACTTATATCCTTATGCTCTAAGCATAACCAAATATCAAACAGAGGCCAGCTCATGGATCTACAACATTCCCCCGCTGGACAGATTTTTAAAGGTGTCGTTAAACTCTCTTGCTCAAATTTTTTTATAGGTGATTGATTTTTAGATAATTTACCTGAGCGTTCTGCTAACATATAGTAATTATAATCAAGCTGAGCTTACTGTAGAATATTTCTTCAATAGGTTGGTATATCTTCAGGAGCACGTATATCATGAGAATTCACAGCTCTGAAGATTATTTGTTTCATATAAGGAAGTAGATCTTCAGAAAAATCCCACCCATAGCCATTATCTTTACTTAATCTTTCTTCCAATAATCTATAACTAACTCCATAAAGAGTAATCATTTCGTAGAGAGCACGATTAATAGTATCAAACATCCCATCATAAGTGCGAAATTCAATAAAAATAGTATTCTTGTGGGTTACTAATTGTATACTAGTATTGGGGGTGTCTTGTAGAGAAAAGTAATCTTCCATTTCTGAAATCAACTCAGTGGCAGACTTTCTGACATCTCGAGATAAAGCATTTTGATCTAGGAAAGGCGATATATTAAACATTATTAATATCCCATTCTAAAATACGGAGAGAGTGGGATTCGAACCCACGGTACGTTGCCGTACACACCCTTTCCAGGGGTGCGCCTTAAGCCGCTCGGCCATCTCTCCAAAAACTATTTTCAACTATAACTGTTCGGTTACTGTAAAATTAAAAACAATTTTTTAATTTTACAATACTAGCAGCTAAAATACGATTAATATAATGCAATCAATATAATATTAAATTTAAATCCTACAAGAGCTAGCAAACTCTAAAACATTATCCCATAATTTTAAAATTTCTATCTCACTAAACCTATTCACGATGTTTGTAGCATTACTGGCTAATTTATTACAATGCTCGGGATTATTCAACAATCTCTGTATCAATAAAGCTAACTCTTCAACATCACCGCATTTAAACAATAATCCATTAACGCCATTTTCTATAATATCAACATTACTAGAACAATTTGACGCAATAACTGGTAGTCCACAACTCATAGCCTCACACAATGCATTTGAAAATCCTTCATAAACAGAAGGAAAAACAAACAAATCCCCAGTTACCAAGGTATTTTCAACATCCATAGTAATACCTGGTAAAAAAGCTCTATTTTGCAAATTTAAATTTATTATTAAATTCTGCAACTCACTCCTCCCCGGCCCCTCTCCATAAATATTTAAAGTTAAATCTGGGTAATTATTAACTATTTTGGCAAAAGCATAAATTAAAGTTTTATGATCTTTTTGTTCATGGAGTCGCCCAACAGTAATGATATTTTTGATTTTTTGCTTTTGGCTCTCTCCTTGAGTATA
>CAIJNR010000100.1 GCA_903822055.1 uncultured Francisellaceae bacterium
AGAAAAGATTTAGAAAATTTAAAATATAAAGCTAAAAAACAATGGGAGATATTAGAAGCTAACAAAGATAATCAAAAATTAAGTACAGAACAACAAAAAGAATTACAAGAATCTCTCAAGTCGTTAACAATATATCAAGAAGGTTTTGAAGAAATCGAAATTCTCCAACGTAAAATAAACAGCAATTCAGGTGTTGAATTATTTGGTGGTATGTCGGATTTAATTAGTTCACTTCCTGGCCTCCGTAAATTAGCCGAACCATTCCAAGACGCAGCCAAAGCAGCAAAAGATGCTGCTCGTGAAAAAATACTTACTGGAGAAGGCCCTTCAGCTATGATGGCCGGTTTAAAATCATTAGGACCGGCCTTAGCAAAAGCGTTTGGCCCACTTGCTCTTATAACATTGTTCATAGAAGGGTTAGGCCAAGCTGATAAAGAAACTACTGAACTCAAAAAATCGATGGCTCTTACTACATCTGAGTCAGTAAGTTTCAGATACAATATGGTAGGAGCAGCAAACGCTTCCGAAAATATAAATATTACAGCCACTAAATTACTTGAAACATTTTCTTCTCTTAATAAACAATTTGGATATATAACAAACTTTGCTACTTCTACTTTAGTTACTGCAACAAAATTAACAAATGTTGTAGGTATTGCTGGTGAATCTACAAATAATTTAGCTGCTGCCTCTGAGTTAAATGGGTTGAATTTTGAAACTGCTTATAAAAGTTCTATAGGTACTAGCTATGAAATGCAACGCCAAGCAGGTGTACAATTTGATTTACGAGATATATTAACAGAATCAGGTAAAATAACTGGACAAATACGAGCTAATTTAGGCGCTAATCCTATGAAATTAGCAGAAGCTGTTACTCAAGCCAAAATATTTGGTGCTTCTTTACAAGAGGTAAACTCAGCAGGTAAATCGTTTCTTGATTTTGAATCATCAATAGAGAATGAATTACAGGCAGAATTATTACTCGGTAAAGATCTTAATTTAGAAGGAGCAAGACGTGCTGCATTAAATGGTGATCAAGTTGGATTAGCGAAAGAGTTAACTAAACAAGCTGGTTCGTTTTCTGAGTATTCGAAAATGAATGTTTTGCAACAAGAATCTTTAGCAGCCGCTATTGGAATGCAAGCCGACCAATTGTCCGATATATTATTCAAGCAAGCTGTTCAAGGAAAAAATGCAAAAGAATTACGAGCACTCGGAGAAGATGAACTAGCGCAAAGACTCGAATCTCAAACATTAGCTGATAAATTCAGTGCTACAATGGATAAATTGAAAGCTATAGTGACTGATGTAGCAACCGCCTTTATGCCTATATTAAATGTAATAGGAGGTATATTATCATTTTTAGGAGGATGGGCCCCTCTTTTAGCAGTAATCGCAGGAGCCGTATTATCAGTTTCATTAGCAATGAAAGCAGTTGCATTATGGACAGCAGCTACAGCGGCCTTTGCTAATCCAATACAAGCCATAGCAGGAGTTGCAATTGCTGGAGCAGCAGTAGCCGGAATAACTACTTTAATGGGTTCTCATTTACAACCAGCAGGCGACCTTATATCACCAGCCTCTGGTACAACACAAATTTCTACTAAAGAAGGAGGTTTATTTAATTTATCTAAAA
>CAIJNR010000101.1 GCA_903822055.1 uncultured Francisellaceae bacterium
AAAAACAATAATTCAAAAAATATATTTTTATTTAATATAGAATTAGATGATTTAAAAAACAACCATAAAAATTTAGATTTTTTATTGCAAACAACCGGTAGATATACTCATAGTATTTTTTATGTCGAAAAATTAGCTAAACAATTTGATTTTAAAATTTTAGAAAACATTACTGATACGATTAGACTGCAAGATGATAAGACCGTTATGGGCACGATATTCGTATTAAGTAATTAATAATATTATCGTATTCACTATTCCCTATGCGTCAAGCTAATTTGCAATAAGCACCACTCCGAGCATCATCTTCTAGCAAAGAAAAAACATCTAAACCATCTTGTTCATCACAATCTAAAGATAATTTTTTATTTTTCTTGGAACCGTTGATTCTAATTAAATCATCTATGGATCTAAATTCATTAATAGACAATTCTTCTTCAGTTGGATTGCGAGTTTCCTGTAATATTGTTTCTAATTCACTTGATGTCAATTTTTTTAAATATTCATTAATTATTTGTATGTGCTTAGCTGCTCTGTCTGTAGCTACTGGATTTACATCCGATGATTGATGTTTTTGATGCGATTGAACATACTGCCATAATGTTTCGGTTTTTATACCTACCTCACTTTGTCTTCTATTACTACGAATTGGAATTTGATAATGATTATGGTCAGGGTATTTGTTTAATAGTCCACTATCTTTAGAATTATACAAATATAATGTTTTTTGAGTATACTTTGCTAAACTTGGTGGTAAATCATCTTCTTCGTCAGCCGCATCAGCCGAACTTAAAAAATTTATTAATTCATCCCCCATTCTAAGGGCTTCTTTAAGAAATAAAAAGCATAAGGTACTACAACTAGAAAAATCACTTTGCACACGCAGCCTAGGAATATAGGTTTTTACATCAGATCTTCCTAATTTTATAAGTATCAATTTAATATAATCTGCTCCCATTCTAGCAAAATTAATACCACCTGATCCTCCAAATGGATCTAAAATTATTACCTTATTACCTTGTATTATTACAGCACATTTATGAGAAAAACCAATTCCTGGGTAAGGTATGTTTCTATAAACAATTCCGAAACGACCATCACCTACTTTATCTAGCAATGTTTTTATTATATTTTCCAGCTCACGATAATTAGCAGCAGCAAAAAGGTTATTTAAACCATGCTTTTTTCTATAATAATAACAAATCAATGACATACCGTCAGGGTTTAACTTAACCCCATCATGATCATTAAAATAAAAATCATCAATATTATATTCGTTTGTTTTCATACTTAAATTATGATATTGAAATTTTGTTTTATTTGCAACAATTTCAGATATATGCCTTGTTTCTCCATCATTATCTACAATGACTTTACAGATTTCTATGATATGCACGCAATCGGATCTCTGATACTACGAACTTTTAGAACGTTGGATGATGATGAAGTGCCTGTTTTCATCTTTGCTGGTGATGATTTTGGGGTTGATTTAGCACTGCTATTACGAGGAGGGGTTTTCGTGAAAAGAATAGCCATCCATTCAGGTTGAGCTTCCTGTCCTCTTGGAGTGTGTACTTCTTCTGTTTGAGCTCGTGATGGTTTTTTTATTGGATTAAATAGAAATGGTTTTGCACAATCACTTCCTAAAACCTCTATTGAATAATCTCGTTTAGCTACCTCAGCAATTTCAGCTTCAACTTTACATGATTTTTCTGCATTTTTTAATAAATCATCAATTGCACGTATGTGTTTGTCCGCTCTACTATTTAAAGCAATAGTTCTTTTTTTACTAGGAGATACAACTGTTGATGCGACTGTTAATTCAGCTGTGTGTCTGTCAACATATTCAGCTAATGTTTCTATTCCTATTAACTTGTTACCTTTTTTTCTTGGTATTGCTGGATAATAAGCATATGTTTCTTTAATTTCTTGTATTCTATTATTCAATAAAGATAAACTTTGCATATATTTTAGTAAATTTGGTGGTAAATCATCTACTGTTTTTAAATCACCATCGATTATTTTGTTTGCAAGCATAAACTCTTTAAAAGAATCGTTCATTCTAAGAGCTTCCTTCAGAAAGAGAAAACCTAATGTACCACAACTTGTTTTATCTTTTTGAATTATAACAGTTGAAATATAAATATTACTTGCATCAAATAATTTTTTTTGAACCAAATGGTTTCGCAAATCTTTCGCTGCACTACCAACCCCAATTCCTAATGGATCAAGAATGAAGCATTCTTCTCCATCAATAACAATAGCAGCTTTATGAGTGCTACCACTTCCTGATGGGGTGATATTCCTATATACAACTCCAAAACGATTGTTATTTTTTTTGAATGTTTCAATCAAAAAGAACATTTCTGTATAATTTGCAGCTGAAAACATATTATTTAATTTATGTTTTTCTCTATAAGAATGGCAAATAAAGGACATACCTTTAGGTAATAATTTATACCCATCTTGATCTAAAGTATAATATTCTTCTGTCGATGGCATCGTGCATCTACTCCATATTGCTTGTGTTTTTCAAGAACTTTATCACATCATTTTTCTTTCAGCAATAAAAATCAGCTTGTATAAGCACCGATCAGCAAAAACTCAATCCCAACAAAATTTAACCCTGTTTTGCATAGAAGTTAACAAATCATACACAGAATTTTGAGTAAACTTTGCAACTTCTTCTATTGGTAAATTATTTCCCCACAATACAACAGGATCACCAATTTTGGCATCAGGACAATTTTTTAAATCAACAACCGACATATCCATAGATACTCTACCGATAATTGGGCAACGCTGTCCATTGATTAAAACTGGCATTCCATCGATCGCTGTACGCGGATAACCATCCCCATAACCCATTGCAATTACTGCAATATTTAGATCTAGAGGACAAGTAAACCTTGCTCCATACCCAACTGTGGAATTTTTTGGTAATTTTTTAATAGCTATAATTTTAGTTTGCAAAGTCATTACTGGTTTTAAATTTAACTCTTGCGCAGATTTGTTTACAATTGGCGATACCCCATACAACGCTAAACCAGGTCTAACAACATCATAATGCTCATAAGAAAAATTAAAAATTCCAGCAGAATTATACAAACTTTTCAAATTTTTATGTTGAATAATTTCTGGTTTTTTTAGAAAGTTATTAAAATTATTTATTTGCTGAATATTTAATTTATGTGAAAAATCATCAGCACATGCTAAATGCGACATAATTCCTATTGGTTTAGCAATCTTGCCATTAGTTGATAGATCCCCATAAATATCAACAGCTTCAAGCAAACTAAAACCCAATCTACCCATACCAGTATCTATTTTAATCCATGCATTAATTGGTTTTAAAATAGATGCATCAACACTATGTAGCCAATCGATTTGTTGTTTATTGTGAAAAACTATAGGAAAATTATCAATGGCCGCAATAGAAATTTCTTCTGGTTCAAACACACCCTCCATTAAAACAATAGGAATTTCTACACCAACTTTTCGTAACTGTAAAGCCTCATCAATTGCTGCCACCCCTAAAAAATCCAGATGATGTTGTAATCTTAGCGATGTCGATCGTAACCCATGTCCATATGCATTGGCTTTAACCATAGCTATAATTTTAGAATTAGGTGCAATTTGCTTTATAATTTGTAGATTATGCAACAAATTTTTGGTTGATAGATAAGCAACGGCAGATCTCATATATTTTAACAACTACTAAAAACTAAATATTTTAAATGGATTCATCCTAGAATAAAACGTTCCTTCTGCAATAGACAGATCTAAAGAAAAGCTATCTTCATGCTCTTTTATAATATTATTTTTTATTAAATATGCAATTTTTTCTAAAACTAGGCTATCTAATTGTTTTGGTGATTCTTTAAAATCTTTGGAAGCAAAAGATTTAGCCATATTAATACCGTGCTTATTATGTTTATTAGAATAATAATACTGATCTTCTTTTTTTTGTTTTTCTTGAACTAAAAAAGTTACCAACTCTATAAGAACTTCTTTAGGAATTTTTGCAGCAATATTAGCACTCAACGAATCCAAAATATCTTCTTTGGTAAACCAATCCATATTTTTTGTATCTACCATAACATCACTTAAAACTTTCAATTTTTCATTACCTATGTTTAACAATAAGTCTACAGATAAGTTTGGTTGATTCTTTAAAAATGTATTACCAATTTCTATGAATTTATAACTATCCATCTGCTCACTAGTTATTGGTAATCTTATATGATTAAAATTTTTAATCAACGTAGATAAATTAATATTGTTCAACTGCCATTTGGTGGCTAATGGACCAAATTTATGTTCCAAAATATTTAATCTTAAAAATGTTAAATTATTCGTTAATTTTTCTGCTAAATTTTGCTCCATACTAAGATTTGCGAGTCGTAAAATTGGTTGAGATTTTGCAATGAGATATAAACGATCCAGTCCAGTTACTAATTTAATCTTGCGACTATTTGGGTGAGAAAAATCTTTTATTGTTAGATTAAAATTTAAATTATCCATTTCTGTTTTATTATGATGTTCTGTATAAATTAATTTTGGCACTTTAAAATGTACTATTAAATTTTTAATATCATTTTCTATATGCACAGATATCGACTGAGTCTCTAAATAATTATTCTCTGATGGATTAAGAGCATAATTAAAATTAACTCCCTTAATAATCGATTTAATCTTCCCGTCAAAATCTATGGTTGTTACTAATTTGATATTTTTATTTTGATCTGCAAATTTTGGCAACCCATCTACAATGGTCGTGTTAATAGTAGCAATTAATTTTTTATGAGGGGTATATAAAATTTCATGTTGTAAAACAATTGAGTTTTGTGGAATATAATTAATTAAACTATTAGCTATGTTTTTTCCAGAATAATCAAAAAAAGCATTATTAGCTAATTGTATTTTAGTAATTAGTACCGAATGAAAATATTTTCGGTTAAAATGACTAGTTATTTTAATTCCTGGAGTTAAATTATGTGCAAACTTAATTAAGTTATCATATTTTTTTTCTACATAAAAACTTACGGCATAAGGACTAACTAAAATCAATACTATTGACACAGCAAATAGCATTATTATTAGTTTTTTTATTTTATTTATAATTTTATTTAATAAAAAATATGGCAATATCATAATATTTTATGTATGAATTTAAGGGATTAATAAATATACTCACAGTATAATACATTTGAAAAAAATTTAACTTTTAGTTTATCAACAAACATACTAGGGTCTTAACCAATGAAAACCAAAACTGATTTTTTATCAGCAGCAATCCACGTCCTTAAACTAGAAGCCACCGCTATTTCTGATTTAATTCCTATGTTAGATGAGAATTTTAATAAAGTTTGTGAACTGATTTTGCAATGCAAAGGCAAAGTTATAGTTACCGGCATGGGCAAATCTGGTCACGTTGCTAGAAAAATTGCCGCGACTATGGCTAGCACTGGTACTCCAGCTTTCTTTATTCACCCAGCCGAAGCTTCCCATGGTGATCTTGGAATGATCAGTAACCAAGATTTGGTTATGATTTTTTCTAATTCAGGCGAAACAGACGAAGTAATGAATATAGTACCAATGTTAAAAAGATCTTCTATAAAAATAATTGGTATAACTAGCAGTGCCAATTCTAAAGTAGCTAAATGTTCAGACTTGCATATTTTAGTTAAAGTACAGCAAGAAGCTTGTCCTTTAAACTTAGCACCAACTACCAGCACTACTTGCGCCCTAGCTATAGGTGATGCGCTAGCTATTAGTATTTTGCATGCTAGAGAATTTGATCATCATGATTTTGCTAGATATCACCCAAGCGGTAGATTGGGTAAACGTTTATTATTAAAAGTTGCTGATATTATGCATGCTGGAGACAAAATTCCTATTGCACACGAAACCACTCAATTACTTGATGCAATTGTTGAAATGTCTAAAAAATGTTTTGGTTTGCTATTAGTTACCAACAGTAATCCGACTAATACAAATTGTAAAAAAATAGTTGGAGTTTTAAGTGATGGGGATTTAAGAAGAATTATAGATCAGCGTTTAAATATTCATAACACAAAATTAATAGACGTTATGAATAAACAATTTAAATCTATTCACCCAGATTCTCTAGTTATGGAAGCAGTCGCTCTTATGGAAACATATAGAATTTTTTCCTTGCCAGTTATAAACGATAATCAGATAATTGGCATCTTTAATATGCATGATTTATTACAAGCCGGGATCTTATAAATGAAAAATTCATATATAATTTCACTAATTTTAATAATAATGCTAGTTGTTTTAGTAAGATTGCAATTTAAAATTCATGATAAGCAGATTGTACAGAGCGAAGCGCAAGAGTATATGCATGAATTAAAATTATATAATTATGACGAACAAGGTGGATTAAAAAATTTTATTTCAGCTGCATCTTGGAAATTTATACCAAAAGATCAACATTCCGTTATCAAACAACCAAATGTTACAATCTATAAATATCCTAGTTATTTTTACAACATTACAGCAGATTCTGGAAATTTAATCCATAAAACTTTAAATGGTAAAATAGATCTCATAAAATTATTTTCACAAGTTAATATTAAACAACAACATATCGATAACACTAAAAAAAAATCTGGATTTACATTAACTACGTCTTATTTAGAATTTGATCCTAAAACTGAATTAGCAACTACTAAACAATCAGTAACTATTTATAAACCTGGATTGTTAATAACTGGAACTGGTATGAATGCTGATTTAAAAAACAACCAATTAGAGTTACACAAAAATGTTGCAACAAAATATCAAAATCAACATTAATTAATTAATTTATATTTAAAATTTACAGGAACAACAAGCAATAATATGATAGATCCATCTAATAATAACCATGCTAATATATTAATCACAAAAAATCTTACAAAACATTACAATGGTCGATCGATCGTTAATAAAGTTTCTATAGAACTTCAACAAGGTTCTATTGTCGGTCTGTTGGGCCCTAATGGTGCTGGAAAAACTTCTTGTTTTTATATGATTTTAGGACTCATAAAATGTGATTCCGGATCAATTTGGTTAAACAATCAAGAACTAACTTTTTTACCAATTCATAAACGGGCTAAATTAGGCATAGGTTATCTACCCCAAGAACCTTCTATATTTCGTAAATTATCTGTAGAAGATAATATTTTAGCAGTCTTAGAAATAGCAGATAATGCATCAACAGAGTCTAATCAAAATTTTTTA
Source organism: uncultured Francisellaceae bacterium (assembly GCA_903822055.1). Classification (GTDB taxonomy): domain Bacteria; phylum Pseudomonadota; class Gammaproteobacteria; order UBA6186; family Azoamicaceae; genus UBA6186. The sequence continues at coordinate 7,252 of CAIJNR010000101.1, forward strand.
GAATATTTTCTTAAAGAATTTAACCTAATTCATCTTAGAAAAACCTTAGGAATTAGCCTATCGGGCGGCGAAAGACGTCGGTTAGAAATAGCTAGAACACTAGCTGCCAATCCTAAATTTATTTTGCTAGACGAACCATTTGCTGGAATTGATCCTATAGCTATTGCTGAAATAAAAAAAATTCTTCAAAAGTTAATTAGTAAAAAAATAGGGATCTTAATAACGGATCATAATGTTAGAGAGACATTAGATATTTGTGATAAGGCATATATAATGAGCGATGGAAAATTAATTGCTGAAGGTAACATGGAAACAATCATAAATAATGCCCAAGTTAAAGAAGTATATTTAGGTAAAGAATTTAGCGTGTAATACAACTAAAATTATATTAACGTATACTTATAAAGATATAAAAAAATATATTTGTTATTTATATTTATTTATATGGTATTTTTAAATTTGTTTCATATACACTGAATTACGATAGGAGTTAGCATAATGTCAAAAAATAATGTTACTATATCAGGCCATCATGTTGAGGTTACACCGGCATTAGAAAAAACCATCAATGATATGCTGCACAAATTACAACATAAATTTGATCATATAACCACAGTACATGTAACTTTAAAGATTGACAGTATTCACCCACACTTACAACAAGCTGAAGCAGAACTATATTTATGTGGTAAAAAAGAACCACTTTTTGCAAAAGCAACTAGCGCAGATATGTATGATTCGTTACATAAATTAAGAGATAAATTAGATCGTCAAATAGTAAAACATAAAGAAGTTTTGAAAATGCACGGCGATCATAATCACAATCATAGCCATGATCATCACGGTCATGATCATAAACATGATTTTGATGAGGATAATAATAGTCAAGAATAAGATTTATACCACAAGAATGGCTGGGACAGTGCCTCGCCACCACTTCCGAATTTTTACATATTTATTAATA
>CAIJNR010000102.1 GCA_903822055.1 uncultured Francisellaceae bacterium
AGCATCTTTTAGTACTTTACCTGCTTTAAAACCTGGGATTCTAGTAGCTCCTATCTGAATTGAAGCACCTGTTTTAGGGTTACGGCCAATCCTAGCTGCTCTCTCTTTAACAAAAAAATTACCAATACCAGCTATCGATACTTGCTCACCTTCTGCTAATTTACGCTTAATTACATCCCAAGTTGCATCTATAACTTTTTTTACAGTAACCTGCGGTAAATCTACAATATCAGCAACATCTTTAGCTAAATCAATCTTATTTACAATTTTGCTCATTTAATTTGACCTTTTGTTTGACAATATGCATAAACAACAGAATGTAAGATTTATATCAATTATAGTGATTTGGGTCAAGCCCCTCGTCTTAAGATGTCGTGATCGTTCCAACTGTATATTTTAAGAAGTACTTAATAAACTAGCATTCACACTCAAAGTCCTAATAACCATTCTGACAGTTGCAATCGGATATTTAGTAACAGAAAATTCCAATTCTTCCCATAAAACTTTCCATGGTAGTTTTTCAGCTTCTGCTAAAAAATCTCTAATTTGAAAAAAAGTACCAGTTACTACAATTTCTATACCATGTTTATATACTTGAAATTTTAATGCAGCATCTTTAGCTGCTTTTTTTTTATCTTCATCTTCATCTTTATCTTTATCTTTATCTTTATCATTACCGGCCAAAACAGGTATTGGTGCAATGTTTTCTACATGCATAACTACTAATTCTTTATTATCTAAAATGCTTCTCAATAATGAAGTCATCTCTCTTGGTGGAATTAACTTTTCTGTCATGGTAATTAGTTTTTTTTGTAATTCATCATTTTCTTGTTTTGTTTTTCTAATTTTTTCTTCCAATCTAACTATTGGATCTAAACTTAAAGAATTAGATACTTCGCTAATTTGTCCTTGTAAACTAGAAATTTGTTGCTGCATTTTAGAAGCATTACTAGTAAGTTTCTGTTTTAAATTAGTAATACCATCAACCACTAAACTTTGCCACGAAAAATAAACAATCGCTAGCGAAGTTGCCAGCATTAACGCCCGTTCTCGCACAGACATTTTATCTATTTTTTTTGAGAGATCCTTAACGTTATCAATTAATTTCATTATGATCCAACTATAAATTTTGTTTGTTTGGTTTTATCATCAAAAAATATTTGTAATTTATCAAATGTTCTACCTTTAAACATTTTGGTTTTACCAAGCGCCTGCAAATATTTTGGAACGCTACTACTGCTTACAGTAACACCTTCCAGAGTAATAGATGCACCGTTGTTTGACAAATAAAATCTAGTAAGCCACAAATCTGGTATACTTGGTTCTGCCATGGCATTTAAATATTCTACTAAACCTACTGAATCTTGATATCGCAATTGTGCTAAAGTAGTATACATTTTTTGTCTATATTCCTTTGCTTCTTGTAAATTTGATAAAGTTTTTTGTAATTGTTCTTTTTCCTCTTCTGTAGGTACAGCTTTTTGGGCTGACACCAATCCCTTGTTTAATTTTTCTTGCTTAGCTTGTAATTTTTGCAACTCTACTACAGTTCTATAATAATCATATAACATGTATATAGAAATTAATGTCAAAAACCCAAGCACTGCTGCATTTATCATAAGTATTTGTTTAACAGGTAAAAGAATTTTTTTTTGTTTGTGTTCTTTGTATAAATTAATTTGCTGTAACATTATCAATATTCCTTAATGCAGCACCTATTGCTAATATACACTCTGCTTGTTCATGTTGATTAATTGGTTGTTCAAATTTGATTTTTTTTGTTAAATCTAGTTTATGAATAGGTAACCCTAATTGCTCTACAGCCCAACCAATAAACAAATCTAAATTAAAATCATATGGTAAAACACATATGGAATTAAAATGTAACTCCCTAAATATACTATTACCATAATCTAAAGAACGCTGTAACTCTAATACTAAATTTTCTGCTATACTCATTTTATCACTATCGTCATTCTTATTTGGATCAAAGTCACTTAATTGTTTAATATCTAATTTAGTGTTTCTAGATATAAATAAAGCATTATCTTTAACAAGTAACATGCTGTTGTTTATGTCAGATATTTTCAACACCAAACAACCTTGTTGCAGATCTTCGTACAATGCTATTATATTTCTTATACATAATTCATTAATATCAATATATTTTAAATGAATGTCACATTTGTTTAACAACCGACCAATTTCTTCCGATAATTTTGCTCTCATTGCAACTGCATAAGCTAATTTTGCATTATCTTGAGTTCTACGAACTGGAACTTCAAAAGATTCTAATATGGCATCATCTATCGAATAATTAATATAATCTTTGACACCTAAAAGAATAGCCTTTTCTTTTGCATCATTATTTTGAACTGGTGGGAATTCTATTAATGATAAAACATATTGCTGAGGAGATAATACATAAGAACATATTATCTTTGATAAATTATTAGCTTTAATATATTGAGTAATAACATCTTCTATAGATTTTTTTGGTTCGCCTTCTTTAAGGTTGGCATTTATTGTATCCAACACAAATATAACTTGCGACTTAACTACAACATCTTTCAACCCATTAACAATCATATGTATCATAACAATAGTATTGTTATTAATACTAATTCCTAATATGCCATCAGGTATTACTTCAATTTGTTTCTTTTTGGCAAATCTTTCTAATAACGATTTAACTTTAAACGATTTAATTTGCTCAACAAATTCCTTGAATTTCCATGACTTAATTTGCTCAGCAAATATTTTAACTTTCTGCAACTTAGCCTGTAACTTAAATTGTTCGACAAATACTTTAATTTTCTGTAACTTAGCCTGTAACTTAAATCGTTCGAAATATTTGTCAATAAATATTTTAATAGTGTTTTTATAAGAAATAATAACTAGAATACTTTGTTGCATTAATTCTTTCGGGTTTTTCTTAGTAAAACGACTAAACAATGATTTAATTTGACCGATAAATTTATTAACAAGTACTATAAAGCTTTGTTTATTAAACATAAGTTATTAATTACCAATAAAAAATATATACAATATGTGTAAAGCGATTAATTACATTCTAATTTTAACTGGACTAATTAGCCAATGTAGCCATGCATTGACATTTACTATCCCCTCAGAAGGCAATATTGTTGGTAATATTCAAACCGCGATCGTGCAATACGGTGAATCATTAAGCGATATAGGTAAAAAATTTGATGTTGGAGTTTATGAAATGATAGAAGCTAACCCAACATTAGATCCCTGGAGCCCCAAAGTCGGAGAAGACGTTATTATACCTACCCAATTTGTATTACCAGCCACTAAGCGTAACGGTATTATCATTAACTTGGCAGAAATGCGTTTATATTACTATCATCCTAAGACAAATCTAGTAACTACTCACCCTATAGGGATTGGTCGTAAAGGCTGGGTTACTCCATTAATAGAAGCTAAAGTTATTCATAAACAATATAATCCTACTTGGCGACCACCAATTTCTATAATAAAAGAACATGCAACTAAGGGCGACCAACTACCAACTATCGTACCACCTGGCCCTCATAATCCTTTAGGAGAATTTGCCATATACTTATCAGCTTCTGGTTATTTAATTCATGGTACTAATAGACCAGGTGGCATTGGATTACGAACAACCAGTGGCTGTATCCGTTTATTTCCAGAAGATATTAAATCTTTATATAATCAAATTACTATTGGCACAACAGTCAAAATTATTCATGAACCATATAAAATAGGCATCCATAATCACCAATTATATATAGAAGCACATGAACCACTATCCGACCCATACTATAATAAAGAATCAATTAATATTGTAATGCAAAAAGCTATACAAAATGCCCGTCTTCTGAATAATATTGATATAAATAACACTTTAAATTGGCCATACTTAGAAGCAATTTTACAAAAATTAGCTAAAATTGCTAATGGCTATCCATTATTAGTACAAGCAGAAGAAATTATAAATAACCCTATAGAAAAATTAGCAGAAAACAAGCTGTCTTCTTTAGAGGAAAAAAAATTATGAAATTAAAATTATATTATGCCAGAAGTTCAGGTTCGTTGGCAGTACGCATATTAATTCACGAAATTGGTTTGATGTGTGATTTTATAGCTGTAACTCAAAAAACCCATATGACTGAATCTGGAGAAGATTTTTTAACTATCAACCCTAAAGGAATATTACCAACCCTTATAACGGAACAAAATATAGTTTTAACAGAAAACCAAGTCATTCAACAATATCTAGCTGATCAATATGCTGCCAAATATAACATGCCACATTTATTACCCCCTACTGGTGATTTTAAACGTTATCAAACATTAGAATGGCTTAATTATGTTAGAGTAGAATTACATAATATTTACTCATTATTAATAAATTCAGATATACCTAAAGATCTAAAAGAAAAACTTTTTAAGCCTATGTTAAAAAATAAGTTAAATTACCCAGATACAATGCTAGCAGATCAACAATATTTGATGGGCGATCATTTTACAGTAGCTGATGGCTATTTATTTGTAATTCTTATATGGTTAAAAGACGTTCAAATAGATATTGAAGAATTTCCAAATTTAAAAAAATATTTTCTTTTACTAAAAGAACGTCCTTCTATAAAGTTATCATTACAAGAAAAAAATATGCTTTAAATTATAGTGTTTATTCAAGTGGGTAGGTGTTTTTTAATTTATGAAGCATCCTGAAAGCATAAAACCTTGAATTAGCCCAAGGACTCCAGGAATGGTGCGCAATAAATTAAAAAATACCTACCCACGTGAATAAATATAAATTATAAAAAAGTAAATTTTTACCTTATAAGCTTGGTGAAAAAATCCTTTCTTTTGCAGACACTATATCCTTTGTAGTGTGAGCAGTAGATTTATGACTATTTTTGCTATGTTTAAAAGCTGGTATATATTTATTTAAATCTGCTGATGATGACTGTACTAGGCTTTCAGTTAAATCAGTAAATTGAGTTAAAAATGCAGTTAAAATATCTTCTACATTAAAATTTAATTCTTGAATTTGATTTGTGGCTTCTTGTAAAATTTTCTTGAATTGTTCTGATTTTCCTAAAAATTCTTCTAATATTGGTAAAAAAATTTTTAATAATTCTTGTTCTGGTAAATGTTTTTGCAATATTAATTTATTAATTAATTTATATGCTTTAGTTTTATTGTCATCATCCATAATAGGGTTTTGTAACATTCTATACAAAAAAACTACCAATAAATTATATGTATTACTTAACAATATAGGATTATTCATATATACAATTACCCTTCTAATGACAAATTTTAATAATTCTAACTTAGTTTTTATTAATTAGCAATTTTATTCAGCAAATACATTATAGATAATTATTTGTATACTCACTATGGTACATATGAAAATTTAATGTAAAATACCCATTATGCAACAATCAACCAAAATTAATATTGATATAACACCCAAAGCTGCTAGTTTTTTAAAAAATTCTATAGCAGAAACTAAAGCTGTCGGTATTCGCTTATTTGTAAAAAACTCTGGTTGTTCTGGAAAATCTTATGGTATAGATTTTGTATTCACCCCACACCCTCTTGATTTACAATTTGAAACCCATGATTTGTGTATATTTGTGGAACCCAATAGCTATAAAATGTTCCATGGCATGCAATTAGATTTAGAAACTAAAGGAGTAAACGAATTTTTAAAATTTAATAACCCTAATGCTATACATGTCTGTGGTTGTGGAGAAAGTTTTCAGGTTGAAAATTAATAACAATAGTTAAATTTATTACCAATATTTACTACGTTCATTTTGATCTTCTATAATTTTAAATTCATTAGATAAATCATTAATTTGATCATTCAAATCAAAAATATCTTGTTTATATGGAGCTTGAACATCATCTTCTGATGTGTGATTAATTTTAGCTTGTGTTTTTGATGAAGAATCTACTATATTTTTCAAAGTATGCTGAAGATTAGCAATAAAATTATTGAAAGCGTTAATCATTATAGTAAACTCACTATTTTCTATAACTTGCAAGCGTTTAGTTAAATCCTTAGTCTTAGCTATATTATTAATTTCATCGGTAATTTTATAAATAGCTTTAACAATACTGCCAGCAGTTTTTATACCTAATAAGATAGCAAAGATAGCAACAATTATAGCTATCTTAACCCCACTAGATAACATTTTTTCATTTAAGATTTCAATCCAACTTAAAGCCTCATTTTTATTTATTTTTACTATCATTACCCAATTTAATCCAGGAATTTTTAATGGTGCAAAACTACTGACAACAGGAATTTTTCTATAGTCTATATAGTCAACAAACCCTTCTTTCCCAGAAAAAGCCTCTCTAACAGCTAAAGTATCTGTTTTTAAAACTCCAATAATTGAATTTTTTACTTTAATTAAATCAATAACATCTTGATCTGTGCCAGTCTTTTTTAATCCATCTAAAAATTCTTTAGGGTTCTCCAAGAAAAATCTATTACTAGTCCTTAATTTATAGTCAGGACCAACAATTACTGTATTTACCGTTTTTCCTAAACCAATTTTTTCCCATTGATCTCCATTAGTCATAATATTATTAAGATCATTTACTGATAATTGAGCAACAACTGCACCTATTTTATTTCCTAAATCATCAAAAACAGCAGTACCAATAAATGCTGCTTGATTATCATAAAATGCTAAGTATGGAGCAAAATCAGCTACAGCAATAAAATTAGTATTCCCAGATGCCATAATACTTCTAAATACTTCTCCGACACTGGATTGTGCATAAGGACCGTTTGTTAAAGAAGTAGTATATTCAATCTCTTTATTAACTGTATAAACTATATCTCCAGTTTTACCATCAATTAAAAAAAGATCATAAAAGCCAAATTGTTGTTTAAATGCAAGCAATGATTGATGATATTTAGCATGCATTAAACTATATGTAGTACCATCTTTGACAGCATCTAATTGTTCTTTATTTGCTAATGAATATGGATTATTAAAAATATAATTATATTGTAACGCAAAGCTATTTTCTGAAATTAAATTTAACATTTTTTTAGTATCAATTGTTTTACCAATATTATAATATTTATATTTTTTAGAAAAATCATCAAGATAGTTGTTAATTACTTGAGTTTTATACCCAGAAGTTAACAATTTAGCTTCAGACAAATATTTTGGAAATGTTTTAGAAAAATCTTGTAATGCATTAACAAGTTGTTGATTCGTAGATAAAAATGATAAGTTGTCCATTAGATGATCAAAATATGATTCTACCTGGAGCGTTTTAAAATACCTAATACTAGTCAATCGATCTTTTGCAATAGAAAACAGTACTTCTTTACCTAAATCTCTCGATTCCAACATAATACAGCCCATGCTAATTAAAATCGAAAAACCACTAATAGCCACAGTACTGATGATTATTTTTTTTTTTATATTCATGCCCATAACATGGTAAGTATAGGTTATTTTTTGTACAGGCTCTGGTATTAGCCTCTGCAAAGAAGCTGTGCTTTTAAACGAGCGTCTGTCTGAGCGTAGCTCGTGTACGCGAGTGAAAAAAGCACAGCTTCTTTGCAGAGGCTCTATATGGCGTTAATTTCTGGTTTCTCCCATGTGCCTGTAATTTTGTATTTTTGCACATTAAATTCACTAACCTTTGCTCCAGAGGCACGATCAAACAACCACAGTGCAGCTCCAACTACTGGATTCCCTGCAGCAATAGCAGCAGCTATTGGTAAAGTAGCGCCAACCTTACTATTAACTTCCATTGATAGGTCTAATTGTTTGGAAATTAAAGAAGTATTACCGGTAATAATTATTTTGGCAGATGGTCCATGAATAATGAAATTATTAATACCAACCTCTCCTTGATTAATATTCAACTCCCCATTTAATGTATCAAAAGAAAATCCAACTCCCGTTACGTCACTAAAATCCAAATGCAACCTACGTTGAATGTTTTCTATACTTAATAAACCAATAATCCTGCCCAATCCAGGATTAACTCCAATTAAAGCACCTGATTTTAAATCTAATTTTAATGTTCCAACAATGTTTTTTAAACTCCATCCAAATGGATCATTTGGCCATTCTAAATTAAAATCTATAAAACCATTACCATTTTTAACAAATTTACTATTAATATTTAATTTTTCAAAAGCATTACCAAAATCTACACTATTTAATTTACCACCAATATTAGTTCTTGAAGTGTGCAAATCTTTAATTATCCAATCACCTTTAGCATTAACATTTACTTCTTTTGTTTTTAAATATAATTGGTTAATATTAATTAGCTTTTTGTTTTGCAACGTTAAATCTTTAGTAAATTTAGAACTTATTTCACCCAAATAAAGTTCATTCAAATAAAAATTTTTACAATGAAAATCAATCAAGTTTATTGAAGAAAAAAATAATTGTAAGTTGTTATAATTGGATTTTGAATTTTTAGTGTTTATTTTTAATTTGTCAAAATTTATGTAGTATTGACCAGATTTTAAATCACTATATGTTAATGTTCCAGCTGCATTGGTGCTTTCAAAAATCAAACTATTACTAGCTGAATCATTAATAAGTCTTACTTTATTAAAACTACTACCAAATAAAAACAATTCATCAACAATTATGTCAAAATTATTATTAACAATTTTACTTTTTTGATTGTTTTTAGATAATAAAATTTTTGTTTTAAATAATGGACTTTCTATAAACAAACAGTCTTGATCTAACATAAATTTAGTTTGGACCGTAGTACCAAAAATTTTAGCTTGCAAATCATCGGCAGCTAAATAATTATTAGCAAATTTAATATTGCCAGACAAATCAGTTACATCTAAATCAACCCCTGTAGCTTTCAACTTTGTATCTAATAATTGGCAATTTCCAGAAAATTTAATTAATTCAATTTTGTTGGCAGTATTCATTGGAATTAATAATTTTATAGATACATTTACCTTACCATGTGGTGATAGTTTTTCTAAATGAGCCCCTAATGATTGCAAATTGGTTTTTTTTAAAAATTCAACGCCTTTATTAATTGGTGTTATTATCTCAGCTTGAACTAACAATGGTGGTATTTCGCTTAAATTCATACCTATTAATTTTGCACTTAATTGTTTAATAGGCTGTTGTAAAATAAATCCTTTAGCACTAGGTTCCATATAGATATTTAACTTGTCATCAATTATCTCCATAACTGCAGAAAATTTTTCTATAGCTGGCCAACCACTTGCATATTGTAGTTTGAGATCTGTAAATTTAATTTTCCAAATAAAAGAATTATTTTCATCTAAAGATAAATCACTATTTTTAATAGAACCAGATAATAAAGCACCATCTATCCAATCTAAAAGCTTTGAATTAATAAATTGCTCTGGTAAATATTTAATAACATCACGAACATTATTAGCTGCATTCTGCAATCTAAATTTTATTATTTTAATATTATTAGGTTGAATTTTTAATACAGTATTTATGTTAAACTCTATGTTGTCTGCTATTAATTCAGCCTCCAAATACAACTTTTTATTTTGATCTTTATCTTGATTAACGTTTAGATCTATAACGCCAGTTATTTCTTGAATTTTTTCAGTTTGGTATATGCTATTTACAGTTAAATTTATATCTTTTGCAACAAAACTGTTAATCTTAATTTTACCACACAAAATAGTTGATAAAATATTAATCCTACCAGCCATAGACTGTAATGTAACTATTGTCTTTGGTTTAACTGATTTTTTAGTCTCTTTAAACGATATACCGTCTATAATGAAATATAAATTAAATTTGTCCCAATCTAATTTTATTGCCTTAACACTGACTAAACCATTGTGACCACTTGTATGATTTAACCATTTAGATATTTCGTCAGGTGTAATGCTAGATATAGATTTATAAGTATCAAATACTTTGTTTCCACAAACAATACAAATAGTAATTATTATTAAATACAAACATAATTTTAATAAAAACAACTTCTGATCTAATGATTTTTTTAACAAAATTTAATCACTTTCCGAAATAAATGTAAACATCCACAAACCAAAGGCCATGCAATTATACTGATCGGAATAGTTAACCAATAATTTATGTTACTAGTTGGATAATTTATATATAGTTGAAACCACAATCTTATTAGATGATTTATACTTACCAAAACAATTACGACTAAAAATTGTTGCCACATATTAAATGTTCTAAATCTACGACATAAACGATCTGCAAAAAATGCTACTGGCACTAAACATAAGCTAGTTAATCCCAACAAATTACCCACCAATAAATCAACAACCATCCCTAATACAAAAGTAAACATCACTCCTATTAATTCTGGCACAAAAATTATCCAATAAATTAAAACCAAAACTAACCAATTTGGCATTAACCATTTAAATTGATACGGTAAGGGTAACATATTTAATAATAAAGCAATTATAAAAGTAAATAATAAAATTAATATTCCAATACAACCTTTGATAAAATAATGTTTCCAATAATTCATAATTTTATAGCTTTTCTATTATATTTCTATTAACGTAAATCAATAATACTTCTCGACAACTATCCAATTTCGCCGAAACATTTAAAGATATAGAGGCAAATGGAAAGTTTACTTCTTTTTTCACCTTGTTAACTGTTCCAACCAAATAACCAGTTGGATATTTTCCACCAATTCCCGATGTCACAAATACATCTTGTTCTTGAATATCAGCAGTATTTGGTACATGCTGCAATGTTAGTTCTTTCATGTTTCCAGTACCTAATGCTATAGCACGCAATCCATTCCTAAGATTTAAAACTGGGATTGCATAACTAAGATCAGTAATTAGTATAGCCACACTAGTTTTATGTTCTACGGAAATTATACTACCTAACACACCATCTGCATTCACAATAGGTTGTCCAATATATACACCATGTTGCACACCTCTATTTAATATCACTTGATGTTTAAATGGATCCGGATCTACCTCAATAATATTTGCTAAACTAAATACATTTTTTTGTGACTCAGTAAATTGTAAAAGGCCTTTTAATCTAGCATTCTCCAACTCTAATGTACGTAATGTTTGTAAGTGAACAGATTGCAACCTTGATAATTGCTTTAAATAAACATTTTCTTGTACTAAATTTTTATGCGATACAATATATTTTGCTACATCACGAAATAATTCAAATGGCAAATTAACCGTTTGCATCATATAGTACCTTGGAACCACAAATAATTTTTTTAACGCTCCAAAAGTACGATACCGATAATCCAGGTTAATACAAGATACTGATATTACTAATAAAATAACAAACCGTAATGCTCTTACGGGATGATTAGAAAAAATTGGATTTACTCTGTAGATAACAAGTCTCCGCCTAAATCCATCATTTCCAACGCCTTACCACCACCTCTTGCTACACAGGTTAAAGGATCTTCAGCAATAATGACTGGTAACCCTGTTTCTTCCATTAATAGCTTGTCTATATCCTTCAGTAATGCACCACCACCAGTTAAAACCAAACCTTTTTCAGCAATATCAGCAGCCAACTCTGGTGGAGCCTTCTCTAATGCTAACAATACTGCATCAATAATTCCTGATAATGGTTCTTGAATAGCTTCAGAAATTTCATTGTTATTCAATATAAAACTACGTGGCACACCTTCTGCTAAATTACGACCTCTTACTTCTAGCTCTTTGATTTCATTGCTACGATATGCAGTACCAATTTCTTGCTTAATTCTTTCTGCAGTTGATTCACCAATTAAAATGCCATAATTTCTTCTAACGTAGTTAACTATGCTCTCGTCAAATCTATCTCCACCAATCCTTGCTGATGCTGAATATACGACTCCACTTAAAGATATAATAGCGACTTCTGTAGTACCACCACCGATATCTACTACCATCGAACCACTAGCTTGATCTACCGGCATTCCAGAACCAATAGCCGCTGCCATCGGTTCTTCAATTAAATATACTTCTCTAGCACCTGCTCCTAATGCGGATTCACGAATAGCCCTTCTTTCTACCTGGGTTGCACCACATGGCACACAAATTAATACTCTAGGGCTAGGACGAAAAAACCTATTTTTATGAACTTTATGAATAAAATGCTGTAACATTTTTTCAGCAACATAAAAATCAGAAATCACTCCCTCTCTTAATGGTCGAATAGCTGTAATATTACCCGGTGTTCTACCTAACATTCTTTTAGCTTCCCAACCAACAGCTGCGACTACTTTTTGCCCACCAGCACCGCGTTCTTGTCTAATCGCAACTACAGAAGGCTCATCGAGAACAATACCTTCTCCCCGCATACATATAAGCGTGTTTGCTGTTCCCAAATCAATAGATAAATCGTTACTAAATAATCCTCGCAGTGAATCGAACATATCAGTTCCCTATACTATCTTTATATAAAATTTTCTATAGAATTTTCAAATCAATACGTTAATCTTTAGATAAAAAAATTACAAGTAATAGATCAAAAAATTATACATAAATAATAGCATATTTACGGAAGAGGTGGCAGTTGGGTTGATTTAACAATTAAATGAAGCTCAGATGCTAATTTAGGTAGTTAATTGAGTTTATGCCAACAAATAGCAAGCGGTGGTTTTAATGGCAATATTTCACGCTCAACTTCTAATTCAGTTAATTGATTTGATTCAAAAACCATATTTATTTTTTTAGAAAAAATATTATTAAAACTAAATAATGATGCTTCACTTCTCTGCGTTGCAAAACTTTTTAAATATGTATATGAACAAAAAAGTTCTTGTATATGGCTAGACTTCAGTGCTTCCTGTTGTTTTTGTAATTCACCTTTTTCATATTTTCCAAGACTAACTAGATCGTATTCTAAGACAGCACTATATTTTTCTGCTAATGGTGGATTACTATGCCTAATGCTCTGCAATGCGTTATGATATTTATTAATGCTGTCACATGTCATTGTTTGATCGTCCAAATTATTGTCAGACATAATTTGCAATAATATTTTTATTAGAATTTTTTCTGTTGATGATTCAAACATTGAAAAATCATCTTCATATTGCTTTTCTTGTATTATTTTTACAAACATATTGCCAATTTCGATCAAAAACATGGCACTGGGGAGAATATCTTGTAAATCTTTTTTTAATTTGTATTTATAAAGTGTCAAATCAGCATTATCAAATATATCAAAGATCTCAAATAAATGTATATTATCGTATATAATTGATAAATAATAATCTTTATTAGTTATCCTAAACTGAATATCTTGATAAATTGTTGTTACAATTTTATTATAACATTCAAATTTTGTTTCATTAAATCTGTTATTTAACAAATCACTAATTATGTTTCTAGTTACATTATTTAAAATTTCGCTATACTTACCATTCATAATTAATTGATTTATATACATATATGCATGTGGTATATGCTCATTTGGTTGGTTTTTATTAAATGAATTATAATAATACTTCATGGAAATATTGTGTGTGTCTATTATCTTTTTCTGAAAAATTTCTATTTGTTTTTCTAATTCTAACTGTTCTGTTGCATTTAACATATCTTTAGGTGCGTTTTGCAATACTTCTCTTAAAATACACACACATCTTTTTACAGTATAATATTCAGCTAATTCATATAACAAAGCGCCAGTTTCCGGGGAAGTTATTATAGAAGTAATTGAATCTAAATTTTCAAGATAAGCATTGACAGAATTACATAATTCAAAAATAACAAGGTATATTACTTCATGTTCTTTAAAACGTAATTGATCTATAAAAATTGTTTTTTTGAAATCTCGTCACTCGGCACCTGTTACTAGTTCTGGCTTACATCCTATTTCTAAGAAAATTTTTGTATGTTTAGCCTGTACTTCTTGTATCAATTCAGATAACAACGGACTTATTTTTGGTATATTAAGCAATGTACCTTGCACAAGTGCTATATAAGCACTACTTTCATTATCATCAACAAAACAACAATCTATAAATTCGGCAATAATTAAATTTGGCATGTAGAACATCCTTGTTTTTAGAACAGTATGAGTTAACCATTTCATCTAGCTAATTTCAATATATACTAAATATACTAATTAAAGATGTTAATTAGAGGATTATTGCTTTGTGCAGTTTATTTACTCTATAATAACTTAATAGTTTAGGGGATTTTCTGACTGAGATATAAACAAGGTTTTTAATAAATATAGACTTAAAGATAAAAAAATGAAAATTAATATTAACAATTTATATACGGCAGCTACTGATCTTACCAAAACACTAGATCAATCTATAAAGATCATAAATTTTTTATTTGTAATTTCTATATTAGTTGTCCTGCTAATCTTCTTTTTACAATATACGAGATCGCAAGAACATTATTATGCTACTTCATCTGCTGGTAGAAATATTCCAATGCAACCTCTAAAAGAATTTAACGTTTCACCACGGTCATTACTTAATTGGTCAATGGTAGCTGTAACTAATGCTTATACTATGGATTTTGTAAATTATGATAAATCATTAAAACAAGTAAGTGATTTTTTTACGAAAAATGGTTACGAAAAATTTATGCAATCTTTAAATGCAAGTGGTAGGTTACAAGACATTATTGCTAACAAGTTAATTGCCTCTGCTGTAGTTGTTGATTCTCCAATAATCTTACGTGAAGGGAAGGTCGGCAATAGTTATTTATGGGAAATTCAATTACCAATAGCTATAACTTATCAGGGGGCAAGTGTACAGGTATATAAACAATGGTTAGCAGTAAACCTGGTAATAAAAAAAGTACCGACTTCAGAGGCTAGAAAAGGGATAGGCATAGATAATATTACTGATAATGTCATGCCACCAATTTATTAGAGATTTTTCATATGATCAATTTTGTAAATACTACGAATCATTTTTGCAGAAGCTCTAAAATATTTTATACCGCTTGGATTTTATTGTTTATTATTAATAACTCTGTGGCTGAAGAAAAATCAGGAGATTATTATGGTATTTTACAACCAGGAATTCACCCATCTGCCCCATTAGGTCACCCCAATTACAAACCAAAACAAGTAGCGGCTGCCGCTGACCAAAATCCTAACGACTTGAAACCCGATAAAATCGACAAAAATGATCATTACCATAAAGCCATAAAAGAAGAGGCTTTTAAACGACTACTAGAAAGTAAAGTACCGCTTCAACCAGAACAAATTATCAAATTAAATCAAGAAATAGACAAGAGCCATAAAGCAAATCGCGTGAGTCCAACTACTCCACCTCAACCTATTTCTTCTACTATAACCATAGATCTATCTCCTGGGACACCACCACCACTTGTTAGATTAGCTACTGGATTTGTCAGTTCTTTAGTATTTGTTGATTCAACCGGACAACCATGGCCAGTTGCAGATTATAGTCTTGGTAACCCGCAAGATATTAATATTCAATGGGATAAAAAAACTAATGCTTTGTTTATACAAAGTACCGCACCTTATGTAACAGCTAATTTGGCAGTACGTTTAGCAAAACTCGATACTCCAATTATGATTTCTTTGGTAACCGGACAACGCTATGTTGATTATCGAGTTGATTTTCAAATAAGAGCAAATGGACCTAACGCACTACCATCAGTTGGGGAAAGCAATTATTCAAACTTTGTTATGCCACCATCGCTTTTAAAAGTATTAGATGGCATTCCACCAGAAAACAGTAAGGAATTACAGGTATCTGGTAGTTTTGGACGTGCTTGGTTTTACAATGGAAAAATTATTTTTAGAACTAATTTGGTAGTACTATCGCCAGCATGGAATGCAACAGTATCTAGCGCAGATGGCACTAAAGTATATGAATTTATGCAAACTCCACTAATACTAGCATCCAAAGATGGTAAAACTATAAAAATAGAGATATCGGGATTTTAAATGGCAACCGCTGATCATACTACATCCAGTACTAGAACTAGAACCCTCTTAATTATCATGGCTACCATGTTGTTTGTCGGAGTATGGGTCGCTATTTATAGTTTTTCTAAAAATAGTAAGGGCCAAAAAACAGTTTCGCCAACATCTGGAATACCAACTAATATTTACGTAACTCCTGGTTCCAAAAGTAGTGAAAAATATGCAGAATTACAACAAGCTGCAAACGTTATTGGCACTAAAAAGGCAGAAGCTCAAGGTAAAACTTTTATTCCTACCATAGTCGGTAATAAAGCTGAAGACTTAAGTGCTGGATTTCATAATCAATTAAATGATATTTTAAAAGAAAAAGACTCCAATAGTTGTGGTGAATACAGACTAAGCAAACAATTAGCGGCATTATTAGCCGAAATGGGTAATAAGCAAGGAAAAGGAACAGAAGATTTATTACGTTTACTCCGAGAGTTACAACGTCAAGGATATAATGTTGCAGATTTAGAAGCATTATTAAAAAAATTACAAGGTAACGGCTACAATACCGACGAATTAGAAAAAAGATTAGCAATGCTTAAAAACCAAGGTTATCCAATCAATGATTTAGAGCAAACCTTAAAGCGACTACTAAAAGAAGGCAATAATCCAGATTTAATTAACAAAATTTTAGAACAATTGTTAAAAGATAGACTAGCTGGCTTAGAAGGTGCCATAAAAAAACTACAAGATGCCGGCTATAACACTCCCAATTTAGCTTATATGCAAAAACAGGTAAACAATCCTGACTTCTCAAAATTACTAGAACAATTAGCTAATCAAGGATATAAAACAGACTCTTTAGACAATCTCCTTAAACAATTAATGGATAAGGGATATAACGTTTTTGATACGCAGATTATGCTACCGCAATTACAAAAAGACGGTTATGACGTTGCTAAGCTACAGGATTTGCTCAATCAACTAAAAGCCACTGGAGCTAATGTTAATGATATAAAAGGTTTAATAGATGCGCTTGCCAAAAAAAATCTTAGCCAGGCTCAATCAATGAATGATTTATTAGCCTCATTACAAAAACAAGGTGCAGATTTAGATAAATTCAAAAAACTTTTAGCAGATTTACAAAATGCAGGTTACTCAAAAGCAGATTTAGAAAAAATGCTAGCTGATCTCATTAAAAATGGCCTTAATCCTGATGATGCGTATAATGAACTTCTAAAAAAATTAGCTGAACAAGACAAAAAGCTACAAAACTTATTAAGTGCAGAACACAATAACGCACCACCAACAAGTACCCAACAACAATTATCAGACATTTTTAATGCACATAAATCTAACACACCAGAAATACCTGATGTAGACAAAAAATATGCAGCTATTATAAAAAAACAACAAGAAAAAGCATTAGCAGAAGAAAAAGCTAGATTAGCAGAAGAAAAGGCTAGGAAACTTGCCGAAGAACAAGAAAGACTTGCTCAACAAGCTTTATTACGCTCCGAATCTGCAAGAAAAGATACGGAACAACTATTAGCCGAGATGCGGGGCGAATCTGATGCTTTATCTGCTAGTAATAATAAAATACCACCTCAAGTTTTTGTGCAAGCTGCGGCAACAAAAGAAGCTTCTAATTCTACATCAACTCCAAGCAACCTGGGGAAACAAGCTATATCATCATCTATCACCAATAAAGATACTATTTTAAAAGCTGGAACTATATTGTTTGCGGTGCTAGAAAGTTCTGTAAATTCTGATGAACCAGGCCCAGTTTTAGCTAGGATAGTCCAAGCACCACTAAAAAATACCACCTTAATTGGTGCCATGCAAACCTCTAGTAATAAACATGCTGAAGGCATATTATTATCATTTTCCACTGTTAATATTCCAGATCGTATTCGTAGTTATTCAATTTCCGCTATGGCTATAGATCCAAACACTGCAAGGACTGCAATTGCTAGCGATGTTGATCATCATTATTTATTGCGCTGGGGAACAATTTTCGCGGCAACTTTCTTACAAGGGTATTCAAAAGCTGTTGCCCAAAGCGGTACAACTGTACAATCATCCACTAGTGGTGCACAAACTAATTCTACAACTACCCAAGCACCTCTAAATCCTAAACAACAAATTTATCAAGGCATAGGGGACATGGCAACCGCATGGGGACAAGGCGTATCTACTTTTACTAATCGTCCAGCAACTATTACTATCAATCCTGGGGTTAGTATTGGGGTTTTATTAACTTCAGATTTTACCATACCATCATCAGATGAAATACCAACAGATCAAGAACCAACATCAAATGAACCTGCTAAAACAAAAGCAATTAAACAAAATACCGATGCATTAACAACTCAACCAACCAAAGAGCAGCAAAATACTTTACCAGCAACAGCTCAAACAGATACTAATAATACTACTCCTCCTAAAAGTGGATAAATAATCGGAGCTATATATGACTAAAAATGAATTAGATTTAGATGAAGAATTAAATGAAAATTTAGATTTTTTAGAAGAAGATGATGCGCATGCAAACCAAAAAGGACATGCTGCCTTATCGTATAAAGTTCCACTTTCATTCAATAATTTACCTAAACAATTATTAATAATTGTTGGCGCCTTAATAGTAGGAGTTATAATATTTGGAGTAATAATAAATTCTAAAAAGAAACATCATGCTATTGCTGTTATTCCTAAACAAGGATCTACTATAGCCAGCAACCTACCTACTGTTAATTCAAAAATTAATCAAGATCATAACCAACATGAATTACATCCAGAACATACACCTACAGAACCACAGATCCATGGATCACCACAAGCTCATTCCTCTCAAGGTACTCTTGAAGCGCTACCCCACCATCCTAATACTCAAATTGCTAATCAAAATCCAGCAGCTCCAGTTCAAGCACCTACACAAACTCCAACACCTTCAAGTGTAGCTCCTCCTCAAATTCCGCTACCAAACCAAACTACCAATAATAATTTAAGCTGGCAAGAATTAAAAAAATCTATTGGAGATCAAAATACACATCCTGTAAATCCAAGCAATTCTCAGGCAATTATTCCTAATAACAACAATGCACAGAACCAACATCATGCTGCTAATCTTGAAATTAATCCACCTGTAGGTGGATTTGAACGTTTATCGACACCAAATCAAACAAACCAATTACAGGCTAATAATAATTATAATATTCAAGAATTAAAAACTATAATAGCAGACATTACTCAAGAATTGACAGCTAACGTTAACCAAATTAAAGAATTACAAAATAGTTTGCGAGATATTTCTCGTTCTATTTCGAATGTTAACAGTAGTGTAAATGGCGTTGATTCTAAAGTGTTAAATTTAACTAGTACAGTTGATAATCTATCTATGGATGTCAAAAATGTTAAAAAATATATTCAGGAAGAAGATCTAGACTTAACAGCAAACTTAAAACCATCTGAACCAGATTTATTTAGTAATACTCCGGAATATGTAGTTCATGCAGTAATACCAGGACGAGCTTGGCTAAAATCTTCTTCTGGTCAAATAATTACAATAACTGAAGGTGATTCTTTAGGTGATTACGGTAAAATTGCCCTAATAGATGCCGCTAACAATATTGTAAGAACCAGCTCTGGAGTTGTATTTAGATAAAATCTCCTTAGCCAAGATCCGATACCATTAAGTTAAGGATAATATTTATGTTTAAAAACACCCTCTTTAGTAAGAATGGTCCGCTAAGAGTTAGCCTAACTGGCGAGGTTTTTTCAAACAAAATAATATTTATAATATTATTTATTACAATAATTATCCTAACAGTATTACCTAATACTGCATTAGCTGTTGGCCATTCTGGTGGTGTATTAGGTAATATAGATTTACACGGTATTTTAGGTAATTTAAAAAGATTATTAGTACCAATTACCCAATTGATACTAGCTATTTCTTTTATAAGTGGCATTGCTTTAATATTTCGCGGAGTGGCAATGTTACATACATTTGGCCAAATGCAACAACAAATGAATAAACCCGGTGGAGTAACTGGCCCGCTTATCTATATTTGTATCGGTGCAGTACTTATGTATATGCCAAGTGCTACAACTATGTCTTCTGCCACTATTTTTGGTAGTAGTTATTCTACATTTTTATCAGGAGATGTAGTAACCCTACAAGGGTATGATAATAGTAACTTAAAAGTAAATACTACTGCAACCTATACCCAAGACGCTAGTAGTCAATTAATGCAATATGTTAATGTTGGTGGCGGGCAAGAATGGTCAGATTTAATTAATACTATTGTTATGTTTATCCAGTTGGTAGGTCTTATAGCCTTTGTCCGCGGTTGGTTTATACTTTCTCACGCTGGTGGACAGGGTGCACAACAAGGCACTTTTTCTAAAGGTTTAATTCATATTGTTGGTGGAATTATAGCTATTAATTTTATACCATTTATGCAGGCAATAGCGGTATTAATTTTTTAGTGCTAAAATATTAATATTAATTATAAAAAAACAGGTTCTTAAAAATCAAAATAACGAGGTTTAATGACTATGAATACCAAATCAATTATTAAATTCAAAAAATATTTAATGCCACTTACTATGTTTGTATTGTTTTTTACTACAAATGCAGCAATAGCTGCAACCAGTGAAGCCCTAGTTGATATAGTTGGTAGGGTAGAAGGTAACGTTCTTTCTATTGCACGTCTTTTAATATTAATTTCTTATGTTGCAGGTGTGGGATTTGCTATGGCTGGAGTTTTACAATTTAAAGCTCATAAAGACAATCCTACTCAAGTACCTTTAAGTAAACCAATGGTTCTTATATGCGTAGCTGGAGCTTTATTATTCTTACCATCATTAATGAGTACAGCTGGAAAATCTATATTTGGTGGTTCAACTAGTGCTACCCCTACAGACACTATAAAAATAACAGATGTTAAAACAGATGATGGAAAGAAATAAAAGAGGCTAAGTTTTGTGTCATTGTTGCCAATACATTTAAATGCTGAACGTGGTAATTGGCAATTATTTAAATCCAGGAAGCAAAATAAACGCTTCCTGGAAATTGAAAAAAAAATTTTAGAACGAGATGACTACACTTGTGGTTACTGTGGCTTTAAATCTTTAAATTATCAAACGGTTGTAAATCGTGATCAAAATTATAGAAATAACAAAGCGGATAACTTTGTAACTGCTTGCCCTTTTTGTCAACAATGCTTTTTTTTAGACGCACTAGTAAATCCAGAACTTGGTGGTGGTTACATTATATTTCTACCAGAAATTGGCCAGGGCGATTTAAACAATTTTTGTAGAGTGCTATTTTCTTGTTTATTAAAAAATGCACCGTATAAAGGTAAACTCCAAACTACTTATTTAAGCTTTAAAGATCGATCCAAACAAACAGAAGACATGTTTGGACCAGGAAGCTCCAATCCAGCCACTTTTGGACAAACATTAATTGATAGCGGTTTATCGAAAAAAGAACTATCCCACCCGATTTTAACCCAACTTAGATTATTACCAGAACGTAAATTTTTTGAACAACAAATTTTATACTGGAAAGCTACAATTTTTGATAAAATTCCGTTATAACATCCACTCGGCGGCTAACCCACCCTCCTTCTAAAACGAATGAGGGTTATAATCAACTAAATTAACAATTTTTTATTTAAAAAAATTAAATTAATAAAAACTAAGAAAGTTTAGTATAATTAAATAAGTAATTTTAAATTTATATAAATCTAACCCTCCTTC
>CAIJNR010000103.1 GCA_903822055.1 uncultured Francisellaceae bacterium
GACATTTTCAAGCTCACAAACAACATGATGATCGAACGCGGTTATTTTCCAGAGAATCGTATATGCCTCCACGGTCAGTCTTATGATATAGTCGATCTGCCTTTATTTACGGAAGGTGATAAGAAACCCCTAAAAGAAAATATGTTTCTCGCCGTCCATCCTACCTTTTATACAGCTGATAACGATTACAGGGCGGCTCCGTGCTTTAACCATACAGATAATTATCTGGTGGGAAAAGACGGTTCCAGGCTTCTTTCCAACAGTCCGAGGAAGATTATATCTATCAGTATATAATCTCATGTTCGATACATCCTGCATTTCGCAACAACAATATTGATTAAATTTTAGCGAATGATATATCAAAAGCTTTACCAGATTTTAATACTTCATAAATTATATGAATCAATTTACGCATAGCAGCACAAATAATAACCATACTTGGTTTGCCTGTAGCTTTTAGGCGTTCACAAAATGCTTTAACAACTGGATTGTGATTTTTAGCTACAATTGCTGGAAAATAAAAAGTTTTTCTTAGGTTGCTATTCCCAGCTTTAGAAATATGTGTTTTTAACCGTACTGAAGAGCCAGACTGACGTTGCTTTGGGTTTAACCCAACAAACGCAGATAGTTGCTTAGCATTTTTAAAATCTTTAATATTACTTAAAAATCCAAGGATTTGCATGATTGTTGTTTCGCCAACACCAGGAATTGTTGATAATAAATTTTTTTTATTATTTAATTCAGGATCTTTGGTTACATGTTCTTTAATGTTTTTCTTTATCTTTATTATTTCTTGCCCTAAGAATTTTATATGGCCTTCTATGGAATATTTTATATCTATAGACGCAACTTCTAAACGATTAGTTTCTTGTTGTTTTATATTTTTGTAATCTTCTAATCTATTTAAAAGGTCACGTAATTTTTTTATATTCTCCGGAATTGGTTGCCATGCTGGTGGTTGTATAGCTTTACAAAAACGGGCTATTAATTTAGAGTCAGCGCGATCTGTTTTAGTCCTAGACAATTCGCTCATACCAAACCCTCTGATTTGCATAGGGTTTACTACACTAACTATAAAATTAGATTGATATAAAAAATCAGCTAAGGCTTCTCCATATGTACCAGTTGCTTCCATACAAACATGCATATTTTCATTACCATATATTTTTAACCAGGTTATTAAAAGATTAAACCCTTGTTTATCATTAGGAAATTTTTTAGTTTTCATTTTATGATTTAGCATATCTGGTAACAGCAAAGCTACATCAAAGTTAGACTTACTAATATCTATTCCTAGAAATATTTTTGACATAAAACACCTATTTTTTGTAAAGTAATTAGTATTAACTTAGGAAGATTGGTTTTATGATCATCCTTGTAAATGCAGGCTCATCACTAAAGTTAGGCCTAAGATACCGTTCGATCTTGAAATAAAACCAATATGGGTAAATTGCTAAATCTATTAAACAAGATTAAATCCTTAGTGGGACGACGGCATATTTACCCATGACCCAAGTGCCCTTGAGTATTTAACCACCTTTTGAGCGATTAGTACTAAAGATACAAGTGGGACGGTCCATACCATTATTTTCATACATAATTCCAAGATATAGTTGAGCATAAGAATCTCCTCGTCCAGCAGCCTCTTTATATAACTCAACAGCTTTCAAAATATCTTTTTCTACACCCAAACCATGTTCATACATTAAACCAAGCTCAATATGAGCTTTTATATTGCCTTCCTTTATGGCAACTTGGAAAGATCTTGCCGCTTCAGCATAATTTTGAGTAACGCCTATACCATATGTATACATAATACCAATAGCATAATTTATAGAAATGGCTTCACTAACTGGTTGTTCCATAACGAAATCCCTATAACCCTATTTATTAAAAATAGCTAATCAATTGAAAAACCACCCTTCCAACTATCTCCAGATAATTTAGTAATTATCTTTTCATAAACATTATGTGCATAGCGATTCATTTTTTTTGTAAATTGTGAATTAACTGGCATTAAACTAGCTACTTCTGCTATAAATGATGGTTCTTGTAATTTTAAATATAAATTTTGTTCAAATTGAGATTTAGTGACTTTAAAATCAACATATTTATTAAAACATTCAATTAATTGATCGAGATTTAGATCTAATAATTCTAATGCCACACCCAAATCAAATAGATCCCTACCCTTCTTTCTTTGAAATAACGCTCTTAATTTAGTTCCAAGCAATTCTTCTATATGATAAGTAGTTATTGTAGCTTGATCTTTAATCCAAGGGCTATCAATAACAAAAGATTTTTTTGCATATCCCATAACTGCAAAATAATGGTATGGACCGCCCCACCTTTTAAAGCGGCTTCGAAAGAGCCAAAATGATAAATTTACAACAATCATTTAAATTTTAAAATGAGGAGATCCAATATGAATATTACAACTTTAGGTATAGATTTGGCAAAAAATGTTTTTCAATTACACGGAGTAGATGCACAAGGAAAAGTTATGTTAAAGAAAAAAATAAATCGCTTAGCATTAGCTGACTTTATAGCTCAACTGCCAAAATGTTTAATTGGTATGGAAGCTTGTGGTGGCAGTCATTATTGGGCAAGAAAATTTCAATCATTAGGCCATACTGTAAGACTTATAAGTCCACAATTTGTTAAACCATATGTAAAAAGTAATAAAAATGATGAAAAAGACGCAGAAGCAATTTGTGAAGCAGTTGCCAGACCTAATATGCGTTTTGTACAAATTAAACAGCCAGAGCAACAAGATATGCAATGTTTACATAGAATACGTAGTCAATGTATTAAAAACAGAACTGCTTTAGCTAATCAAATAAGAGGACTGTTATCTGAATATGGGATTGTTTTTTCAAAACAA
>CAIJNR010000104.1 GCA_903822055.1 uncultured Francisellaceae bacterium
AACTTTTTTAATTTTTTTATAAAAAAATCATTAAGTTGCTTGTAGTTAACCCTCCTTCGCTTCGAAGGAGGGTGGCGGCGTTAGCCGCCGGGTGGATGGCTTCACTTAATGGCAGCCCCACTCTCCCACAGAGTAAAGGAGATGGGGTGAGGATATAAAGTATTTATCATTCATTAGCTTTGCTAGATCTTTTACGATCAACAGGATTTAGTTCTACTTTACGAAGACGAATTGATTTAGGCGTTACTTCAACTCGTTCATCATCTTCTATATAAGCAATAGCTTGTTCTAGAGTCATAATTACAGGTGGAGTAAGGCGTATCGCATCATCTTTACCAGATGCCCGCATGTTGGTTAGTTGTTTGCCTTTAATGGGGTTTACTTCTAAATCGTTATCACGGTTATGTTCGCCAATAATCATTCCTCGATAAACACGCTCACCATGACCAATAAACATATTACCACGATCTTCTAATTTCCATAGTGCGTAACCTGCTGCATCACCATCTTCCATAGATACTAATACGCCATTACGACGACCTTCGATAGTACCGCGATATTCTCCATAAGAATTAAATATACGATTCATAATACCAGTACCACGAGTCTCAGTTAAAAACTGACCATGATATCCAATTAAACCACGAGATGGTCCTAGGAAAGTAACCCGAGTTTTACCTGCACCAGACAACCGCATGTCAGTCATTTCTGCTTTTCTTAAACTTAGAGACTGTACTATAACACCCACAAATTCATCATTGACATCTACTTGAATTTCTTCTATTGGTTCTAAACGAGCATTATGTTCATTAGTTTTATATAAAACACGTGGACGGCTAATAGATAATTCAAAACCTTCTCTTCGCATAGTTTCTATAAGTACTCCGAGCTGTAATTCTCCACGCCCAGCTACTTCATAGGCATCCTTATCAGCACTTTGAGTTACTCGGATTGCGACATTACCTTCGGCTTCGCGCATTAAACGTTCACCTAACACTCTGGAGGTTAATTTTGAACCTTCTTTCCCCGCAAGAGGTGAGTCGTTAATAGAGAAAGTCATGGCTAAGGTTGGTGGATCAACAGGGGTTGATGAAATAGCTTCCATGACTTCTATAGCACAAACAGTATCTGCAACATTTGCATTATTTAATCCGGAGATAGCAATAATGTCTCCTGCACTGGCCATGTCGATTGGCAGTCTTTCTAGCCCTCTAAAAGATAATATTTTACTAATACGACCATTTTCTATAAGCGTACTTTCTCTATTTAATACCTTAACAGTTTGATTAATCTTCACTGTTCCACAATAAATACGACCAGTTAATACTCTACCAAGATAAGGGTTATATTCTCTAGTGGTGATTAACATAGAAAAAGGTCCATTCGGATCGCTGTCTGGTGCTGGTACGTGTTTTAAAATTAAATCAAATAAAGGGGAGACATCTTTATGTTCATCTTCTAGTTGCATAGCAGCCCAGCCAGCTCTGCCTGATGCATACATAATTGGGAAATCTAATTGTTTATCGTTAGCACCAAGTGCCATAAACAGTTCGAACACTTCGTCAACTACTTCGCTAATTCGTCTATCTGGACGGTCTACTTTATTAATAAGTACAATTGGATTTAATCCTAGTTTAAGAGCCTTAGATAAAACAAATTTAGTTTGCGGCATAGGGCCTTCCGAAGCATCTACTAACAATACAACACCATTAACCATAGATAAAATTCTTTCTACTTCACCGCCAAAATCTGCATGGCCTGGGGTGTCTACAATATTAATTCTAATATCTTCGTTAGTGTGAGCATCATGCCATAGGAGTGATGTACATTTAGCTAAAATTGTAATACCACGTTCACGTTCTAGATCATTAGAATCCATCGCACGTTCTGCGACTGCTTGGTTTACTCTAAAAGTACCGCTTTGTTTAAGCATGCTGTCGACTAATGTGGTTTTACCATGATCAACGTGAGCAATAATTGCGATATTACGAATAGCTACAGGTGTTTTGTCCATCTCTCTGACCCTTTATACATATATAAGGGCCAAATTATACAGTAGTTGCTTTGAAAATTAAACTGTCTTTCTAAATTCGTATGGCTTTTCAAGCCTACCGATAGCTCTGCAAACTTAAGCTATATTTACAACTTTGCTCTCTATGGTTCCATCGATCGATAGCTTCAAGGGCTGCAAGCGTAATTCCTGCACTTTCAAATGCTTTTTTGAAAAATTTTATGTGTGCACGAAACAATTCATTACTACTACTACCATGAGGTTGTACAACTATAGATTTTTCACCATTAATAGTAACTATACGATGTGAACCTTTTTTACATTCTATACTTCCACCAAGTTTTTCAACCAAGTCACATAAAGATGAATATTTTAGGCATCTCGCTTGACCACTTAAAACTTCTTCTAGCAATTCTTTGTTGTTCGATTTTAAAGTATCAATCTGTTGTTTAACCATATTGCTAGCCTCTATGGTATAGTGCTTGTTGTTATGGACCTTCTGCTCATTGTCTTTTGCTGGTGTTTGGTTTTGACTTCCAATACTAAACAAACAAGTTGCTGCGCGTTTATTAAATTTATTTTCTAATAATTCTAATGACATCAGATAAGAAAGACAGTGCTTTATATGTTCGTATACAGTATTGCATTCAGATTTAATCGTACCACGTATGGCACTTTTGGTTATTATTGTCTGCTCTAATTGATAGCTTAACTCGAAAAGTTTTGCATTATGATTCCATTCTGCATATTGAACTGAGTCTAATAAAATACTATTTAATTTTTGCAATTCATCATCTTCTTGTTTAACTATCTTTTGTCTGTAATCATTTTCTTCTATGCAAAAGTGCGCCAGATGTTCTTTTTGCCTTTTTTCGGTAATTTTCCATGCATTAAACTTAGCTTGATTAAAGTATTCGCTTAGAAACGCTACGGCTTCACATAAGAGCACGGTATTATAAATATGTTTACCTCTCTCATTGTTGTTTTTTGTTGCTTCGGCCTCTGTTTCACATATTTTAAGTTGTGGCGGAGTACGACCTTCTTCTTCGCGCATTTTACTATAATGTTTTTTATGTTTCTTAAATTTTTCTCTATTTTGTTCAGAAAAAGCATTAACTACATTTGTTACAAAACTACTATCATTAAGCAATTCTGTTATTGGGTGTTTACTTAATTTTCTTTCTAAATATTCACCACTCAATATTTCATATAACTTCTTGTTATTACTATCAAATAGAGCTTCGTGGGTATCTTGCATAGTTTTGCTAACATATGGTTTCAAAATACTAGTTATTGTCTCATAAAAACTAGTTTCTAAAAATTTGTCATTTTGAGAATAATTAGATTTAATATCTTTTTCTAAAGATAGACCCAAGCTAAAATCAAAGAACATTTCTTCTAAACTTTCTTTTAGCTTTAGTAATTTTAATTCATTAGATACATGACAAGAATTGCTCATAGACTGTAGTTTCTTTATTTTTGCAGAAAAATCTTCATAATCTTTTGCAGCCTTCACAGCCTCTTCTAATATGCTGTTTTTACATTCTAGAAATTTATGTTTCTGTACTAATGGAGTTTTCTTAGACAGGGACGTTAAAACTCCTTTACTGAGCGTAACGTTAATCAAATCAAATACTATTCTAGTTCGCAGGTCTATTGGTAAGTTATCATCTATATCATATATAGCTTCTGCTAATGTAGAATTGTACTTATACCGCACGTCTATTATTTCTAAAACTTCAATTAAGCAGCTCGTTATTTTTGCTATTTGTTGAGCTGTACTTCCGGTTGGTTCTGTTGAAGAAGAAGTTATAGTTGGCATACACTAATCTCCTGGTAATTTTTTTATGTTATTTTATAATTATTTTTTAGCCCTAGACTTATATCATTATGTCATGCCAATTACAAAAAAAACCTTAAAAAAACAGTACACATACCAGATTGAAGGTACAGAACCCAAATGATTTGTCCTACTTAAAGCCTTGGCCGAATGTTACCATCTGTTACTGGGATCAAAGTATAAGGTTTAATTGTAAAATTTTTAATTAAACCTTATACTTCATCAAATATTTACTATTAGTTAGCGTAATTAACAATGATTCAAATAGACAATTTAACTTTATTTTTGGGCACAAGATGTATTTTCGAAAAAGCCCAATTTACTGTTTATCCAGGACAAAAAGTAGGAATAATAGGTAAAAACGGAGCAGGAAAAACTACCTTATTTTCCTTACTAAGGAATGTATTATCCCCAGATAGAGGTCATTGCCAAATACCAAAATCTTGGCGTATTGCGTATATTCCCCAAAGTTTACCAGAAGGTTCAATGACTGCCTTAGATTATGTTTTGTCTGGTGATAACGAGTACATAGTTATTCAAAATAAATTATCTATAGCCGAACAACAAAATGATCATGCAGTAATTTTACAAGCTCATGACGAATTACATTTAATTGATGGGTATCGAATTCCTGCAAAAGCTGCCAATTTATTAAAGGGATTAGGATTTTTAGATTCATCGATGCAGCAACCGCTTGATAGTTTTTCTGGTGGATGGCGAATGAGGCTAAATGTTGCAAAAACATTAATGGCAAGAGCGGATTTGTTTTTACTTGATGAACCAACCAATCATTTAGACTTAGATGCTATTGTATGGTTAGAAGAATGGGTAACTAATTGTCAGGCAACCGTGTTATTAATAACTCACGATGCTGCTTTTTTAGATGCTGTTCCAGGGCATATTTTATTAGTTGATAATAAACAATTTACTTTATATAAAGGTAACTATTCATCATATGTAAGTCAAAAATCAGCAACTCTTGCTTTGCAACAGGCCTCTTATGTAAAACAACAAAAAACTCGTGCTCATTTACAGAGCTTTATTGATAGGTTTCGCGCTAAAGCTTCTAAAGCTAAGCAAGCTCAGTCGCGCATAAAAGCTTTAGAAAAATTACCAGAATTAGCGGCTATTCAGGAGCAATCATCTTTTCAATTTGAATTTTTTAATGTAAATAATTGTCCAAATCCATTGTTAAATTTAGAAAATATTGAGTTTGCTTATCCAGCAGCCAAATCTAAAATAATTTTCAAAAAAATAAATTTTTCTATTCGTCCTGGTGCACGCATTGCATTACTAGGTTTAAATGGAGCAGGAAAATCTACATTAATGAAATTATTAGCAGGTACGGAATCACCACAAAAAGGCACTAGAGATCTTGGGCCTGGTTTAAAAATCGGTTATTTTGCTCAAGAACAAGCTGAAGAATTTCCTACCAATGAGACGCCTTTATCTTGGTTTACCGAAGTTTCTAAGAACAACAATCACAAAGAAATTCGTGGTTATTTAGGGCGGTTTGCTTTTAGCGATGAACGAGCTTTGCAACCCATTGCTACGTTATCTGGTGGAGAAAAAGCTAGGCTTGCATTATCCTGGATCGTTTGGCAAAAACCACAGCTACTTTTGCTTGATGAACCAACAAATCATTTAGACTTAGACATGCGTCAAGCTTTATCTATAGCGTTACAATCCTTTTCTGGAGCTATGGTACTTGTTTCTCACGATCGTAAATTAATTATCAATACTGCAGATGAATTGTGGTGGGTACATAATGGTGTAGTTGAACCATTTGTTGGAGATTTAGAAGATTATGAACAACGTTTAAAAAAAGCTAGAAAGCTGTTGGCGTGAAATAGTACAGCATATGGTTGTCATTTAGTTGACAAATGTTGGTGATTGTGAAATGATTGTTTCCTATAAAAATTAAGAATAAAAACAATTATAAATATTGGAGAATCGTGCATGTTTAGACAAAATCAAGAATTGAACCAAGAAATTTTAAGACAAGCAGAAAATTTAATAGCAACAATCAATACTGGACTAGTTAATAATTTTGCTCAATTAAATAATCCAGCTATAAATCAACTAAGATTTACTACTACGAGTCGTGAATTTTTAGTTGGTCTTGCAAGCATTGCATGTACATCAGATTTCGAAAAGCAAGCTGAAGTAGTATCAGCAATTATGGATTTACAAGGTATGTTAGATAATTGTAAACCCATTATCGACCAAACTATATTAAATTTTAGAGATACCGTTGTAGCTGTTATAAGAAACCTTGACAGAAGTGCTGTTGAACATTTACCAGCTGCTCCTAAAAAAGAAGAAGATGAATTGGAAGCTGCATTAAGATTATCTTTAGAAAAGTCTGAAGAAGAATTATTAGCAGCGGCATTGAAATTGTCTTTAGAAACAGATACTTTGCAACCTGGAAACCGTCTTATTGATGAAGAAAATTATGATCAAAAACTTATAGCAGCAGACATAGTTGCAAGTCTTTCGAAAGAAGAAATTGCAAGATTACAAAAACAAGACGAAGACGAAGTTAAATTGGCAATGGCAATGTCGTTATTTGCTAATATTAATGTAAGTTCTTTACAACCAGAAGTTCAACAACAATTACCAGTTGCTGCAGTACCTGTTTTAGCTCCTGCTGTAGAAGTTGTCGAACAACCACAGGTTGTGGCTCAAAATCAAGAAATTCCAGTTGTTTTTTTTAGAAGAGAAGATAATGCTAGACTGGTGATAGAACGAGAAGAGAGAGAGTTACGTAAAGTTTTAGCACAAAACAAATTAAAATTTGTATAGAATTTTAAGGTTGTCTGCAATTTAAAAATCCACTTGGCCGCTTTCACAGCGGCCATCTTCATTTATTTAGTTAAATTTTACTAATTAAACAAACTAAATTATAATAAAAATATAATAATAAGAAAAAACAAATAACTGGAAACATCTTATGACATCACTGCAATATGTAGAACTCGAAGAACAGCGACCTACTGTTGATGCAACTTTTATAAAATACGAGAACTCTAATGATGATGATTTGGTGCTTCAATTAGAAGCAGAAAGGGCTACTAATTATAAATTGAGCCATGCATTAAAAACATCTAATTATAATTTGAAACGAGCTAATGAACATTTGCATAATGTTAAAAGATTAAATCATAAGCTAGAACAAGATGCTGAATTTTATAAAATTCAGGTAATAAACTTAAAAAATATCAATACAAAATTTATTCGTACTATTAATAATCTTCAATCATATCGTGAATATGTAGCGCAATTGTTAGATAAAAGAGCTCGTACTACAGTTCGAGTTCAACGTCTTATAAAAACCGTTAAAAATATGCAAAATATTATTAAGAATAAAAATGCTATTATTTTTAAAAAGAACCTTAACTATGATATTGTACTGCAACAAGCTGCTCGTATCATAAAAGATAGCTATAGTATATAATTTTGGCTGTTTCGGTTTTTTGATAGTAATGGTGTTTTATAAAGATGCATAAAGAAATTAAGAATACAAATAAATTAGACAAATCTAGCAATGCTCAATGTTTATCTAAATCTATTCTTTGGGAACAAATGCAAAAATATTATGAGCAATTAGGTCCTGATGCCTGGCAAGAAGATATTGTTCCGTATCAAATAACTAGCAATAAATTACTTGCGCATTTGTATGCAACTTTAATCAATTCAGCTATTTATGATCATATTTGTTATCAATCACAGAATACGAATAATAATGTTAACTCAAAAAACACAGACAACACCGAACCATTTTATATATTAGAGTTGGGAGCTGGACACGGAAAATTTAGTTTTTATGTTTGCAAATTTCTAGATTTTTTAAATTTATATAATAAATTTAAAATTGTATATATAGTTTCTGACATTTCTCAACAAAATATAGATGCATGGCAAAAACACCCACAGCTGCAAAAATATATAAATAATCAACAATTGGACTTTGCTAAATTTAATGCAGAAACTGATCAAACTATTTATTTAATAAATTCTAAAAAAACAATAGGAAAGCAATCATTAAATAATCCAATGTTTGTGATTGCTAATTATGTGTTTGATACTTTAGCTCACGATGCGTTCAGATGCCAAGATGGTCAACTGTTTGCTAGTACTATAGATTTAGATAATAAAAACTTTTCTTTTGAGAATTTTAAATATAAATATTCTCATGAATTAATTGATGATAATTATTATAATCAAAAAACATATAATTTAATTTTATTAGAATATCAAAATAAATTAAAAAACGGATCGTTTTTGTTGCCAATAGGAGCATTGCAGGCAATAGAAAATATTAAAAATTTTTCTAAGCAAAATACTATTTTTTTGGTTGCTGACAAAGGGAATATAGATTTGGCCGATTTTTTAAGTATAGAAGATCCAAATATTGCAGTACACGGATCAATTTCTTTTATGGTTAACTTTCACGCATTAAAAACTTTTTTTGCCTTAACAGAAGGCAGTAGTATGATTACTCCTAACTCATATACAGATTTGCAAATAGCTTGTTTTATAGCAAAGAAAAATAAACATACAAATGATTTGCTTACTTTTACTGCTAAGCAAGCGTTATATGATGTTAATCCACAAAATTTAATAAATTTATGTTATTCCAATGATTCAATAAATCATTGGAATAATTTAGAGCAAATACTTGCTGTATTAGCTATTAGCAAATGGGATCCAGATTTGTATTACGATTTATCTGATCAACTTCTGGATTTTATAGAAATATCTATCAAAGAAGAACAATTTAACATGGAGCAAGAACAAGCCATAACTTATGGGTTAGAGTTAATTTGGGAATATTTTTTTAAATTAGAAAAGAATCAAGACTTACCATTTGCTTTAGCTAACACTTATTATGCATTAGAAGAATTCGAATTAGCATTAAAGTTTTTTCAAATTTCTGCCCAAGAATTTGGGGAAACGGTAGAAGTTTGGCATAATATTGCATTATGCTATTATGAATTAGAGAATTTTACATTAGCTCGAACATATACCCAAAGAGCTTTAAAAATTAATCCAAGATATTTAGATGCTAAAAAGTTATTATCTGAACTAACGGAAATGGTTTAATTATGGCAAGCAAAGAACTCGTACTTTTAAACGAGCTTCTGTTTGAGCGTAGCGAGTTTAGCGAGTGAAGAATGTACGAGTTCTTTGTTTAGGCCCTTAAGAGGAATTTATGTTTAATATAGCAGTAGTTGGTGCGACCGGTTTAGTTGGTAATACTATAGTTGAAATTTTAGAGCAAAGAAATTTTCCAATTAAAAAATTATTTTTATTAGCAAGTTCTCGATCAGCAGGAGAAACTTTACTATTTAAAAATAGACCAATTGAAGTACATGATTTGGCTAATTTTGATTTTAAATTAGAAAAAATAGATATTGCATTTTTTTCTGCTGGTGGTTCAGTATCTTCTAAATATGTAAAAATTGCAGCAGCAGCTGGTTGTATAGTTATAGACAATACATCACATTTTCGTTATCAAAAAGATATTCCATTAATTATACCTGAAGTAAATCCAGATGATTTGGAGATCTATAAAAATACAAATATTATAGCTAATCCTAATTGTGCAACCATTCAATCACTATTAGTGCTTAAACCTATTTATGATTTAGTTGGAATTAGTAAAATTGATTTTGTTACTTATCAATCAGTTTCTGGAACTGGGAGAGCAGCTATCTCTGAATTGGTTACCCAGACAACTAATGCGTTAAACGGTAGACCAGCAGAGCCCAAAGTTTATCCGAAACAAATTGCCTTTAACATTTTGCCACATATTGATGTCTTTGAAGAGAATGGGTATACCAAAGAAGAAATGAAAATGGTATGGGAAACCCACAAAATTTTACACGATGATACCATAAAAATCACAGCAACAACAGCTAGAGTGCCAACTTTATATGGTCATTCGGTTGCAATGCATATTGTTACTAAAAAACCAATAAAAGCAAATCTTGCAAGAAAAACCTTGTCTAAGGCGCCTGGCGTTACTGTTATGGATGATCCAAAAAATAATATTTATCCTACAATTATACCAGATGCAATTGGGTCAGACCAAACAATGGTAGGTAGAATTAGAAATTTTTTAAATGATGATAATGGGTTAGCCATGTGGGTAGTAGCTGATAATGTGCGTAAGGGAGCTGCGTTAAACGCAGTACAGATTGCTGAGATGTTATTAAGTAGACATATGCTAAAATAATGAATATGAGGCACTTAGTGGATTTTAAGAAAAACATTAACTTTTTAATAAAGTTTGGCTTGCTTTTAGTAAGTTTTATCGTAAGTAATTCTTCGATAGCAATTGGTTTAGGAGATATTAAAGTATATTCTAATTTAAATGAACCACTAAGTGCGGAGATAATATTAACTGGAGCAGATGAGTTAGACACAAACAATATTATTGCAGAACTTGCAAGTCCTAAAGATTTTATGCGTACTGGAATACCGCGGCCATTTTTTTTAAGTAAATTGAAATTTGAAACAACTAGGAATAATGGTGTTACAGTAATATATATATCAACTACCAAGGCAGTTAAAAATCCTTTTTTAGATTTTTTAATTCAATTAGTGTGGCCAGAAGGTAAAATAATTAAAAGCTATACTGTATTATTAGATCCACAATCAGATAACCAAATAAGACGAGAGTCTCCTATAAGTAAACACACTGGGTTGTTAGATAATGCCAATAAGGCTAATAAAAATAATTTGCTTAATTCCAGTTTAAATGAACCTAGTAAAAATTTAAATTTATCTCAGCAAATTAAAACGGAAGGTACTATCACTAGTGATGCCATTTTTGCTACTTCATTGGAGGAATCAAGCGAAAATGAAGTTTTAACTTCAAGCGTACATAAATTTCCATCAAAAAATATAGCGTCAATAGATAGTCATTCTGTTCCAGAACATCATTCAACTGCTATGTTAGCAACAATAGATACAGATGAACAAATAGAAAAAAAGAATGTTCATAACAATTTTGATAATGTTCAAGATGGTGCTTTAACAAAGGCAGTTTCGTCGTTATTAGTATTTTCTGAACAATCCAAACGACCTAAGATTAATTATGAAAAGTTGTTAGATTTGAAACCAAACACTATTCCTGTACATAAAGATGCAGAAAAATTAGCAGAAAGTATTGCCATGAAGCAAATAAATTCTGAATTAGATTCCTTACGTAATAAAAATTCTGAGAACATTGAATATTATCAATCTGAAACAACTCATAAAGAACCATTAGTTACTAATACTTATTTAGAGTTGATTAAAAAATATGGAAATGACTTATTGTGGGCATGTTTTTTAGTTTCCACTACAATTTTTTTATTTCATAAAATGATGGTTTCTAATCAATCTGTCGATAATTTAACACCTCAATTGTCTACAGCATCTAATTTTTCAAATACTGCACAAAATACAAAATTTAACGAAGAATTTGTTCACAATCATCATGATGTATTTTCTAATTTAACATCTAGTACCGAACAAGATGAATTAGATAGCTTATTAAAGCAAGCAAGTATTAGGAATAATGATTTTTCTTTAGCTAGAAATGAAGAGTTAGAATTAAAGATAGCATTAACTAAACAATATATAGAAGCTGGTGACAGAAAAAGTGCTAAAGATATTTTACAAGACATAACAGTTATTAAAGATCCAAAATATCAAGATCAGATCACTACTCTTTTAAAATCCATTATATAAAATGTTTCGTATAGCTTTATCTGTAGAGTATGACGGAACTAATTATTATGGATGGCAAAGTCAAAAAAACACTAATTTACCTACAATTCAACAACAATTAGAAGTTGCCATATCACTTTTGGCCAATCATAAGGTATCTATTATTTGTGCAGGTAGGACAGATGCTAAAGTACATGCTATATTTCAAGTATTACATTTTGATACTACTGTCCAACGTAAAATGGATTCTTGGATTTTTGGAATTAATAGTTATTTACCGTTAGATATACGCGTTTTATCAGCTCAATCTATGCCTCTAGAATTTCATGCTAGAAGATCTGCTTTATATCGTACTTATAATTATTTTATATATAATTCTAAAATTAAACCAAGTTTATTTAGAAATTATATAACTTGGCAATATAAAAATTTAAATGTTGATATTATGCAAGAAGCTAGTTGTTTTTTGGTAGGTGAGCATGATTTTAGAAGTTTTAGAGGAAAAGATTGTCAAAGTAAAACCACAATTCGCAATGTCCAAAATATAAAATGTCATAGACAGCAAAAGTTAATTAAAATATCAATTACTGCGAATGCTTTTTTGAAACATATGGTTAGAAATATAGTGGGGGTTTTACTTCATGTTGGTCAAGGTAAGGATAACCCATCGATAATTAAAGATATCTTGCTAGCTAAAGATAGAAAAGCAGCTTTTATTACAGCTCCGCCCGAGGGTTTATATTTAACAGCAGTAGGTTATAAAGAACCGTTTAAACAGTTAATCCAAAACGAGCAATTCAGCCAGTTTGCGAGATTTGGATTTGTAGAATAGAGCTTGAGCAAAGAACCAGTACTTTTTTTACTCGCATACACGAGGTGTGCTCAAACAGACGCTAGTTTAAAAGTACTGGTTCTTTGCTTAGGTTCATAAAGCAGATGTTTTATATTGATCTTTATGATAAATTTACATTTTAATATAATTTGAGATTAAATATGAGTTGGTTTTCACGATTTATACCAAAAATTAAAATATCTGATACAGCAAAAAAAAACACTATTCCAGAAGGTTTATGGAATAAGTGTCCAGAATGTGCTGCATTTTTATTTAAAAATGAATTAGAAAAAAACTTATATGTTTGTCCTAAATGCAATTACCATATAAGGATTAAAGCTAGGCAGCGTTTAGATTTTTTCTTAGATCCAACCTTTAGGCAAGAAATAGCAGCTAATTTAAAACCTACAGATACCTTAAAATTTCGTGATACTAAAAAATACAAAGATAGGCTAGTTGATTCTCAGAAAAAAACTGGAGAAAATGACGCCTTAGTTGTTATTAAGGGTACTTTACACGGATTACCAATTATAGCGTGTGCGTTTGAATTTAGCTTTATAGGTGGTTCTATGGGTGCTGTAGTTGGAGAAAAATTTGTTCAGGCTGCAGAGTATAGTTTGGCTGAACGAGCACCATTAATATGCTTTTCTTGTAGTGGCGGCGCTAGAATGCAAGAGTCATTAATTTCTTTGATGCAAATGGCTAAAACCAGTGCTATTTTAAAAAAACTATCTAATGAAAAAATTCCATATATATCGGTTTTAGTGGATCCTTGTACTGGAGGAGTTTCTGCAAGTTTAGCTATGTTGGGTGACTTAAATATTGCAGAACCAAGGGCATTAATTGGCTTTGCAGGTCTTAGGGTAATAGAACAAACAGTTAAAGAAAAAAAAATGCCAGAAGGGTTTCAAACTAGTGAATTTTTAATGGAAAAAGGATTCATAGATCTAATTATAGATCGTCGTAAACATAGAGATACAATCTATAGTTTATTATCTAAGTTAGCAGCAAGACAGAATAAAGGTATGCTTAGTTAAATTGTACGGTATGTTATATAATGAGTATAATAATTTTTAAATTTTAGATAAAATCAAAGTAATTAATAATTAATTATAGAGCTATAATATGCAAATTAACGAACTAGATTGTATTATATTATTGCTGCTCTTCATTTCTGGTATGATTGGGGTTTTGCGTGGTTTTGTAAAAGAAACATTACAGTTGGTTAGTTTATCATTGGCTGTATTTAGTGCATTTTTCTTTAGAAGATATTTAACTTTTATATTTACATTCGTTGAATCCAGTTTTGCTAAAGAAATTATGGCTGGGACTCTTATTTTTATTTCCATGTTTATTTTAGGAAGCATAGTAGTTTATTTAATATGTCAAACTATAAAAATGCAAGGGTTTGGTAAGTTTATTGATAAAGTATTAGGTCTTGGTTATGGGGTTTTAAGAGGCGGGTTAATTTTGATGTTCGGTATTATGTTGGTAGAAAAAAATAATAGCATAATGAATCATGGATGGTGGCAAAATTCAATTTTATTAGACAAAATACAGCAAGTATCAACAAGTTTATCTAAATCTATACCAATTGATTGGAAAGAAAAAATCAATCAATTAGCAGAGTAAAATATATGTGGAACAAACATTGAGATGCCAGATTTGATAAATCCTGACAGTCTAAAATCTGATGAAAATTTTTTAAAATTCATAACAGATCTTTATAATAATCAATCAGTAACAATTAAT
>CAIJNR010000105.1 GCA_903822055.1 uncultured Francisellaceae bacterium
AGTAATAACCAATATATCGTGAAGTTCATGGCGGCGATTATGGTTATCTAATCTTGGATCTTCGATAGCTGCAAAATGGTCTAGAAATGTATCTGATAAGTCCATATACCACCTCATTTGATTAACTAAACAAATTTATCTTTGCATAAAAAACAATTGAAAATCAATGAGTTAGATTAGGCTTGAATAGAAGGGTTTTTCAGTGTGATTGCCATGTTATATCAAATAATTCAAATTCAGTATCCATTTATGAACCTGAAACCTATTACAAATTTAACAGGTTAGCGTCAAATTGGGTTGCTACTTCTGGAATTATGAACTTTTGCCACGACAATAAATGTTTCTGGGTTTTAGATGTTGTTACTTCATACTTACCGTATCTATTCGGGTTAGCTAAATCTAGAGATATTGATTATATGTTAATCATTGAAGTTAAGGTTGGCAAAAAGAATAAAGCGGTTTTTACGATTTCTCAGCAGCCAGAAGAGGAGCGTCAAATATTGTTTAAACAAAATATTCCGTATACCACCTTAAATGAAAATCTAATTTTTTGGGCAATTAATGAAACTGCCGACAACTACAATTTTAATAGTCGCACTGTTTTGCTTCTTCCAGAAGAATATTAGGAGATCTAAATAACAGGAACGTAGAGAGCTGCGTTCCTGTTATTTAATACATAAAAAATTTTTTAGCACGCTTTCTATTTTTTTGTATTTTATAGTACTTTTTTAAAAATTTCATTTGCTATAATATTTTTTAGCCCCACGTTCTTTCATAACTCTTATTCCTAAATCCCGCCATTTAGTTTGTTGTTCCATTGATGCTGGCAATACTTCTAGTGCTTCAACTAAAATCCCTAACAATGTGGCGGCTTTATCTTGTTCTTCTAATTGCAAATCTATCCCCAATTTAATATTACAGTACTCCAATAACCCAGCTACATCTACTAAACCACCAACTTGAATTAATGTACGAGTTCTAGCTCGCCTTTGTGATTTCTCATACATAGTTGCGGCTTTCATACTACAAAATTTATTAGATTGTAAGCGATTAAGTTGCACCATATTATTCTGCCATTGCTGGCTCAGCATTTTTAGATTTAGTTTTTGCACCACGAAATTTTTGTCCAACCTGTAGCCACACCTCGCTCTCTTTAGTGTTAGCTTGAATTAATTTGATAACACTCAATAACCCACCAATCAACGCATCAAAATTAATATTAATGGCTCCAGTCTTTTTAAGCACACTAATAAGTTCTAACGATAATTGTTGTTCTATTTTAAGTTTTTCGGCATTTAATTGATTAATTTTTTGCTGAATGGCTTCCATTTTAGCAAGCTTTTGTTGCGACACTGAATTCTATCCTTATGGTTGACGGTAAGGTTTATCATAAACCAAAACAACGAGACGGTACAACAAAAATAAAAAAACTGAGCGAAGCAATACCAAAGTCATTTGGAAGACTATTTCTAAATGCGCACTTATGCGCAGCTTGCGCTAATTGCCTAACGGCGTTAAGATGGCTGAGGGCTTCATTCTCCTTGTTCTTTCGTTTGAGCAAGGAGTTTTTTTCAAGGACGTTCGTTTATATGGCTATCTATCATCTACGAGCTGGTTTTGTTTCAAGAAGTTCTGGAAGAAGCGCAGTGCAAAGCGCAGCTTATATTACAGGTACTCTTCTTGAAGAAACTAGACGAGATCTTATTGCCGATTATAGAAATCGTTCCTCTGACGTTATTTATTCATTTACGTTAGCTCCCGATCATGCTCCTGAGTCTTTTAGAACTTTAAAGATTTGGGATGAATTAGAAAATTTTGAAGATCGCTATGCTATGCTTCATTATAAAACCGACAATACTCAAACTCAGTATAAAAATTCAGCTCAGGTAGCTCAAACAATAGTAATTGCTCTTCCTCAAGAATTAAGTCCTGAAGTTTGGAAAGAATTAACACTGGATTTTGTTACTGAGCGTTTTATTTCTCGCGGCTTAACAGTAAGTGGAGCTATTCATACCGACAAAGGTAATCCACATGCTCACTTACAAGTTTCAAGAAGAGCAATCAAAATTGACGGTACTTGGGAATTAAAAAAAGATCGCTCCATTACAACAAAATCTGCATTACTAGCAACTCGCAAACTCTGGGCTGAAAAAACTAATTATTACTTAGCAATGGAAGGCTTTAATCTACAAGTTGATCATCGCTCTTTTGTAGATTTATGCATTCCATTTAAGCCAACCAGGCATCAAGGTTGGTATGCAAATAAGTTACAAGAACAAGGCATGTCCTCTAGAATAGTTATAGAAAACAATCAAATTCGTGTACAAAATAAGGAACTCACAGCTTTAACTCCTGAGGCTATATTACAAGAATTAACTACCAAGTATGCGGTTTTTAC
The DNA here is from genome assembly GCA_903822055.1 of uncultured Francisellaceae bacterium. Lineage (GTDB taxonomy): Bacteria > Pseudomonadota > Gammaproteobacteria > UBA6186 > Azoamicaceae > UBA6186. The sequence goes on from CAIJNR010000105.1 coordinate 2,399, forward strand.
GGCTGATGATCTAGCTAAACTTATTCAAGGACGACTAGCGGATGATGTTAAGTTAGCAACTGTGGTTTACAATCAGGTATTTAAACAATTAGTCTCGGTTGGCGAAAATTTCGCCGGTAAAATGTATTACACGACTCCAATATACCAAGCTCAAGAAGCTACTGTATTAGGTTTGGTTCAACAAATGGCCACTCAAAAGTCGGGCCTTATAATTGATCCTGTTAAGCGTGATGAGATCATAAGTCAACAATACTCTTGGCTCAATGCCGAACAATTAGCAAGCGTTAAATTATTATGTGACAACTATCAATTAACCGCGCTGGTAGGCAGAGCTGGTACTGGTAAAACAACTACACTAAAAGCAATAGTTACTATTCATAAAGCTTCAGGCTTTAAAATAACTGGCATGGCATTGTCAGCAGTTGCAGCTGACAATTTAGGCGCTGAAACTTCTTGTTCAGCTGAGACTATCGCTTTTTATTTAGATAGGTGGGAACAATTAAAGGAAGCCAAAAAAGAATTTTGGTCAGCTCATACAAGCCAAGAACATCCATTGATTGCTCATAAATTTCATTCATTACAGCAATATGAACTCACCAATAAACATTTAGTAATTGTGGATGAAGCAGGAATGGTTGGTACCAATGCTTGGGGAGTTTTATTACAAGAAATAACAACAGCTGGTGCTAAATTAATTAAAACTGGCGACGATCATCAATTTAAAGCAATTGAGTCTGGCGATTTTTTTAGAAAATCTACCGAACTTGTTAGTGGTCAAAATAAACTTGCAGTTTTAACTAAAATTGTACGGCAAAAAGAAGAATGGATGCGAGAGGCTTCGCAAGATTTGGCCGATCAAAAAATTTATCGAGCTCTTGCATTGTATGAAAATCATGGTCATGTACAAAAAATTTCAGGGAATTTAATAACAACTGTTGCTAACGCTTACATAAAACAAATAACCGCTGACTCGAACGGTTTATTATTAGTCGGAACCAATGCTGAATGCCAACAATTGAATACCGCAATAAGAACAATTTTACAAGAACAAGGGCTTGTTGCTAAACAAGAGGTGGCTATTAATAAAAAGCCATTTGCAATTGGCGACAAAATAGTATTTTTAAAAAATGATCGAACAGTTAAAATTACGAGCTTAGATCCGGATAGCAAACAAATTAAAGAGCTACTAATTAAAAATGGGATGTGCGGAAAAATTATTAGGATCGAAGCAGCTGTTGATGAATATGATCAACCTGACTATAGATTGACCGTCGCTATCGACAAGCATACTAATGCACAATTTTTAATTAGTGATTATAACCATATTAATCATGGTTATGCACTAACCTTACGTAAAGCGCAGGGGCAAACAGTAAACTGGAGCATGGTAGTTGCCTCTAAGAATATGGATGCTGCTGCAATTTACGTAGCATTAACTAGGCATCGTGAAACTACCACTTTATTTTACGACAGCAGTACTTTTAAAAGTTTCAAAGAATTACAACAATCACTGAGTAAACTTGCCACCAAAGAATTAGTAACAGATTTCACCATTAAGCCAGAACATTTATCGTTTTGGGAAAACGTTCAATGTTATAAGCTGTTGGGACAAGATTTAATGGCAGCCGTTAAAGAGCCGGACTGGGAAAGTTATCAAGAATTAAAAACTACTAGGGAAACATTAGGTAAAACCATTTTAGCTAATTGGCCACAACACGCACATTTTGCGAAACAAGCCGGGTTAAGCCAAGAAGCCATTCAAATTGGCTGTGGACTTAAAATGCGTCCATTGTCTCAAGCTGAGTTAATTGCTAAAAACGAAGTCGATACTTATACCAAAATTTCTTTAGAAGCAAGAACATTATGGAATGAAATCAAAGTCGCCGGCAAATTCTGTATGTCTCACCCTAAATATCATGAATTTACTCTCTTAAGAGAGAAACGCCAGTTGCTAGCTATAGCTATTAATAACAATCAAGTTTTACATAAAGAATTTGTTACACAAAATTTTAATTTAGGCATCAATTGGAAAGCAATAAAAGCGCAAGCGGCAGAACATGTTGAGGTTAAATTTAAAGGAGTAGCAACTACTTCTTTTAATCAAGAATGTAAAGAAAAGGTTTACCAATATGCCCTTAAAACTTTAGCAACGCAAAACTTATGGCAACAAATTAAAGAAGCGGGTAAAAATTGTAAAGCACACTCGCTTTATCCAGAATTTAATAAATCACGTCAAGAGCGTAACAATTTAGCTTTGGAATTAGGAAAAGAACATGTTACCCCAGAGTTGCAACAAGGATTGCTAGGAGTTAACTACAAAATTGTGCAACACCATGCCCAACAACAAGCATTCCAATACTATAAAGAAAGCTCTAAAGCGGCACAACAAATATGGAACAACATTAAGCATATGCAAATTTATTGTAAAACTCACCCTGACTATGAAGAATTTTTTCAATTAAGGAATCAACGTAATAACTTTGCTCAACAATTAAGTAATTTAATTAAAAAAGGGCGAGAAAGCCAAGTAGAATTTAATCTGGGGGTTAATTTAGAAATTTTAGAAATCCATACTAAAGAAAGCTTCGATTATAAAAAACTAACTATAATACCAACCGCTGATGACAATAAAGACTTAAAAGCTAAAGTCTACCAATATGCCTTAAAATCTCTGGAACTAGAAAAAATAAATACTACAAAAGACTCAGTTTCTAAAGAACACCAGCAATTATTAATTGAGTGCCGGAACCTCGCTCAGAGTATTGTAGAGCAAAGCGTCTCTCACCCAGAACTGCTAAACGGTTCATATGGCATTAGCTGGAAAATACTAGCATCCCAAACGATGGATAATAATAATATTAAGCACGAACCAAAAGAATTTAAAGAATTTGCCACAATTAAAGAAGGCCAACAATCAATAATTAATAAAGGTAAAAAATATGATAGACACTATGCAGAACCGGATTTTAATGCTATTAGACAACAATTAAATAATAACATTGCCGAGCTTGCTAAAGAATTATTGGGAGAACCTAAATCTAAAACAGCAACCGAATGGCGGTATGGCAATAAAGGCTCGATATCTGTTAAGGTGACAGGTACCAATAAAGGGTTATATGCTAACTTTGAAAAGGGCATTAATGGTGGAGCCTTTAAGTTAATTGAAGATTGTTTAAATTTAAATACTAAGGAAGCTTTTAAATACGGTTTAGCATGGCTGGGTGGTGCTGAAAAAATCTCTGCTCGCTCAGATACTATTAACTATCAGGCAGTAACTATAAAACAACCTGCATGGATCCCAATATTCCCAATACCTCTTCAAGCTCATAACCCAGATTTAACTAGCTATAAATTAAGATATCAACTTAGCAACCATGATCGCCATGAAACTGCTCGCTTTGCTTATAAAGATGCGGCCGACAATTTACTGTTTTACACCATAAGACTTGAAAATCAAACTGGAGATAAAGTAGTACTGCCATTAACTTATTGCCGTAATGGTTGTGGTCGTGAAGAGTGGCGGTGGCAAGGGTTAGCTGGTAACGGCAGGCCACTCTATGGTTTAGATCGCCTAGCCGCTGCACCACTAAAACCAGTATTAGTAGTTGAAGGTGAAAAAACAGCAGATGTAGCACAAAAACTATTGCCGGAAATGAATGTTGTTAGTTGGCCAGGCGGAACTGGAGCTGTTAATAAAATTGATTGGTCACCGCTTGAAGGTCGGCAGATTACCTTATGGCCTGATAATGATACAGCCGGCATTAAAGCTATGGAACAAATTACTAAGCAATTAATGGTTCTTGGTGTTTCTGAAAATGATATCCACCAAGTACAACTACCAAGCAATACTCCTGCTAAATGGGATTTAGCCGATAATTTGCCGGCTGATTGGAGCATGACAACTGTTCGAGATTTATTAAAAACTTCATTAAATAATGAGTTGTCGCATATAGAACAAATTTTAAAAATAAAAGAAATAGCACCAAAACTTGATATTCAAGATCATAAAAATTCCATTTTACCAAAACAAGCAATTAAAGAAGAGGTTGATTTTAGCAAACAACACACGTTAGAAAATAGTCAGCAAGGGATCAGAGAAAAAAATCGATCAATTGAGATGGTGCTTAACAAGATTGGCTCTGATCAACGTCAGATTGTTGATCGTAAAGAAACTGTTGTTGGGATCATAGGGTTTCCACGCAAATTAAGTGACGGCAGAAAAATGCATGAAATTTTTGAAGAAAATAATAATCAAATTAAATTGATCACATACAATGCAAAACTTGATCTAAAACTTGAGTATGGTTCTAAAGTAATAATCAACACTGATGATCATGGTGCTGTTTCAAATTTCGATCAATACTGTAACGCTAATAATCTAAATATAGAACAACAATCAGTACACATGGAACACATTGGATTATCTCAGCAGTCGTCCCATAATTTTATTAGTTCAGTTATAGAAAAGTACAATCTAACACGTAGAGTCCATAATCCAAAAGATATTTTATTAGAAAATGTTCAAACAATATATCAACAAATGCTCAGTTGGAATAGATTTATTAATAATAAACTTACCGATCTAGAGCAACAACAATTACTAGAAAAAGCTATATTAACTGAAATTCTTACTCAAAACGCTGGAAAACATTGCTGTTTTAGTGGGTCCCTTTTAAGCACTCACCATCACTCTCAGCAAAGTGCATTAATTGGAGCAAAATTAATGCAGCAAAACTTAGAAAACAATCAATCACAAAATATCGTTAATATTTTAGAGCAAAGCAATGATTACTATAATAGACAAGAACTACAAAAGTCATTCGATATAATAAAACTCACAGAGCGTTACCCAGATAACACAAAATTGCAGATCTCTATATTAACCGATCAAACATGTTTATGTAACAACATGATTAATAAAACTCTGACTGTTGAGCAACAGCAGGCTATATTAACAGCCACCAAAGTATTTGAAAAATTAAAAGATTGCGGTAAATTAAATTCAACGACTCATGAAATTGTTAATCAGCAAACACCAACTATCAACCCAGAAACGCAAATAACAGTTGACAAAATGTTAGAATTTAAATTTATGGAACAAGATCGTCAAAAAACAAATCAAACAGATCATAATAAACAATTAAATCCAGACAAAATGCTAACTGAATCAAAAAATGCGGTTCTTCAGTTACATCATTCCATTACTCGTCAACAATTATTAGAAACGCAAATGAAGCAAAAAGATAAAGAATTAGAACGCTGATCATTAACTCATAAAATATTTAATTTAATGTAATGTATGCAATAAAAGTTATATAATTATTTATATTTATTATATCTACAGAGGTTTTATTTGTTATGACAGAACAAGGAAATGGATCAACTTTAGCAGTGATTAAAATGCAAGGTTTGTTGGAGCAACTTACCGAATCTAGCGAAATTTTGGCAAATGAGTATCGCTTGTTGACAAAAAACAACCTGAAAGTTGCCCAAAACATTGAGATTCTTAACAAAACTGTAGAATCATTACATCAAGTTAGTCCAGCTATTATTAAGCAGATCAAAGAAACTTCTATTCAAGAGATTAATAATGTTTTTAAATCATTATCAGATGCTGTTGGAAAAAATATTGATCTTAAATTAGACGACTTTTGTCGTAAGCTAAATAGCGAATCTACTAAAATCACTAATATTAGCGATCATTATAAAAAATTAAGCAGAAAAATGTTATTAATAATTATAGGTATTAGTGTATTAGTTGGAATAGTGCTAGGTGTGGTGATGGAATATTTTACTTTAAAATGTTTTAAACGAATTACCGGCTTCTTTTCATATACAATACATAAAAAATAAGCTTACAGCTATTACAAGAGATCATTAATATGTTAAACTAATAGCGGTACATAGGCCGCATTATCAACAAATGTCAACTGCCTGTGTGCCACTAAATATTTTTGCCATACAGATTAGAAAATACTTTACAAGAGATCATCAATACCAATCATTAATACAGAAGCGATATTTTTTAAAGAATTAGCACTACCTTTTCTATCGTTATGCTCTAATTGAGATAAGTATGAGACACTTAAATTAGTTTTTTTAGCAAGTTCAGATAAAGAAAGTTTACGAAATTCCCTATACGCTTTTATTGGATTTTTTCCAGAGATTATTTGATTAACTAGATCTTTTGGGACAAGATCTTCTTGTCCATGAGATAATTTTTCTTTAAAGGTTTTGATTTTTTTATGATCTTCATGATCGCTTAATAATTCTATATAGTCAGAATAAGGTAGTATGGCCCATTCCGGTTTACCATTTTTTTTAATAACTTGTATACTCATGGATTATATACCTCCCCTCGGACATTTATATCGACAATTATAATTTGCTTCTCTTGATCATCTAATATATACAAAGCTCGCCAATCCCCTATTCTTAAACGATAGTTGGCATTAGAGCCTTTTAAAGATTTAACATTGTTATTTTTGAAGTAAGGATCATTAGCTAATCTCTCAAGCTTCATACAAATTCTTTTAGCAATATTACTAGGAATTTTTCGTAAAGATCTAACTGCTTCCCTAGAGTAAACCAATTTATACATTACTATAGTTTAGCTAATTGCTAACAAAATAGCAAATATTTTTAGCATATTGCAAATACATTTATTAAAGTACCTTGCACTCTGGTTCAAGGTACTCTTGAATATTAATTTGCTAATATCTAAATTTCTAGGAAATTTAATAAAAGCCTATAGATTATCTAAACGATCAGATCGGTTGAAGTTGCTAAATAACGTACATGATGTTGCTCAGTTAAAGAGACTCCATCTCGCATTTGATGGGCACCAACTATCGCCAGATATAATTATCTATAAAAGGTTATAATTTATGTTGCATCATATAAAAATATAACCTACACTAAATCTAAATGGCATATAAAATTTTAATTCAAAAACAAGCTAACAAGAAACTGCTTTCTTTGCCAGTAAAAATTCATCATCGTATTGTTGAAAAGATTATTCAGCTTGGAGATAACCCAGATGATGTTAATTTAGATCTAAAGAAAATTGTAGGTAGCAATGATTTTAGATTAAGAATTGGCGATTGGAGGATTATTTTTAATAGAGATGATATTAACAAAATAGTAAACATCAAAATTTTAAAACCAAGAGGAGATGTATATAAATGAACTTACAAAAAATTAGATCTATCGATGGTAAAGATGAATACGTATTATTACCAATCAAGGCTTACATGTTACTCAAAACCCAAATAAATAAAGCACTTAATGATGAGTATGTACCATTTGTATTAGAAGAACATGTTAAAAACCCAATAGCTCTAGCTAGAATTAAAGCTAGATGGTCTCAAGAAAAATTAGCCAAATATTTAAACACCTCACAAGCATATATTAGTAAGATTGAGAGCCAAACAAAAGTATCTAACAAATTAATGGTTAAAGTTAACCAAGCACTTAAACTTAAGAAGAATTAATTAACAAATCTTTTCCTCTAAATTAAGATCCAACTGCTTTAAAGGCTTGTTTGTGACTTCTTGATCAGCCGTATCCAAATTTGCATTATTAGACAGTAATGGTGATCCTATTTCAGGGCAATCGTAAATCTTGAATTTTAATTTGCTAATATCTAAATTTCTAGGAAATTTAATAAAAGCCTCTAGATTATCTAAACGCATCAGATCGGTTGGAGTTGCTAAATAACGTACATGATGTTGCTCAGTTAAAGAGACTCCATCTCGCATTTGATGAGCACCAAAAGAAATACTACGATTTGGTTCTAAAATTTCTTGAGAGCCAAATAATTCTGCCATTTGTTTGGCACCATAACTATCGAGTCGAAATACTACTTTAGTTCCGGTTAAGCTACCTAAAGTACGGGCAGTACTTACTCCATATAAAGTATCTAGTTGTTGTAAATCTTGAAACCCTAACACACAGCACCCACCAAAACGTCTAAGTTCCGCTAACGCCTGAGTTAAAATTGGTAATTTATTTAAAGCCGCCAATTCATCAATAATAAACCAAACTCGCCTATCCCTGTCTTCTCCTAAATTCATCAATGATTTAACTGCAATACTTAACCAAGCAGACATTAATGGTTTTAACACGGCGCGTTGGGTTGGTAATGACGATAAAAATAGCCAATTATTTGGTTGTTTTAACCAATTGTTGATAGAAAAAGTTGAGCCATTATTAGTTAAATATTTTAAGCTTTGTAGTGCAGATACTAAGGTTGCTCTAATACCAAGAGCGGTTTTTTCAGCAGCAGGATCTAAATAGGTAGCCACCAACGTATCTTTAAAAGCTTTAGCAGCTTGTTCTAAAGGATCAGTTAATAGCTGTTTAAGCAACCCGGGAATAGATCTGGTTGAAGAATTACGCATTTGTAAAGCTGCTGTCGCAAATAATTGTTGAGCAGCTTTTGTCCAGAATTGATCGTATTGATTGTTAGAAATTAAACTCTCAGCAAATTCTTCAAAATCATAATCGGTAGAACATTCTTGCCAGAGATCCCAATTACTAGATCTTTGATCAAAAGGATTTAATAGTTGATCTTTGGTTGGATCGAAAAACCTCGCTACAAAACCCCCACTAGTATCTACAATAATCGCTTTATGGCCAAGAGCTTTGATTTGCTGTAATAATCCATGAATAGCATTGGTTTTACCGCTCCCAGTCATACCGGTAATCATGATATGCTCACATTCTGCATTAACCGGTAACGGTAAATCAGCAATTTTAATGTTAGATCTACCTACTCTATTAATTTGTTTTCTTAAAACTTTGGGAGCTACTAGTTTATAACCTTTAATAATTTTAGTTTTTTGTCGATTGCCACCCTTTCTAATCCAATAAATCGCAAACATTAAAATGCTACCACCAAAAATAGCAATTGATAAGCGACCACTTTTGATGATTTTGTTTTGAATGATCTCAGCACGCTGTTTATAGTGCCAATTATTTGCCAATTGATAATCCGGCACACTAATCCACCCGTTATAAGATTTAATCCAAGAATTATCATAAAACCCATGAGGCAAAAATTGTAACTTGTTCCTATATTGTGCTTTATGATAAGCGGCTAGATAATATACTGGCTCCCAACCATGCCAAAATAGTGATGTTCCTAATCCAACT
>CAIJNR010000106.1 GCA_903822055.1 uncultured Francisellaceae bacterium
AAGCCTAATCAAGTATGGGGAACGGATCTGACGTATTTAAGGATGCGACAAGGATTTATGTATTTAATTGCTGTAATTGATATATTTAGTAGATATATTATTAGCTGGAAACTATTAAATACCTTAGAGGTAAATGATTGTATAGAAGCTTTATATGCAGCTCTTGCAGTTAATATGCCTGATATTTTCAACAGCGATCAAGGATCTCAATTTACTAGTGGTAACTGGATTAATTGTTTGTTACAAAATAATATTAAAATTAGCATGAGCGGTAAAGGACGTTGTTTTGATAATATTTATGTTGAAAGACTATGGCGTACTATAAAATACGAGGATTTTTATTTAAACTGTTATGAAGATGGTTGGGATTTAGAAAATGGTTTAAAAAAATTTATAATGTTTTATAGTACCAAAAGACCGCATCAATCTTTAAGTTATAAAACTCCTGCAGAAATTTATTTTCATTGAAAGGAGAGATTTTGTAGTAGTTAGTAGTAGTAATTTATAAAAGTAACTGTCTCTTTAATTAAGGGCTTTTACTGTCCGACTGAAGGGGTGCACCTTAAGTTAGCTTGGTATGATAATCCATCAACAGTTTTCATAATAAGAGAAGTTTCAATAGCAAGAGCTTAATATTTAAATTGCCTGCCCTGTTTTTAGCTTGTTTTTATCAATATGCCATGCTTTAATAATTCCTGGGGATAACCAAACAGTAACGTCACTACGTTTTATTAATACATCATTGTATTCTAGCCAGTTGGTAATTTTATAATTAACTTTTTTAAATTTGTGTTGGAGGTTATTTCTTAATTTATAAGGCATGTCAATCTCTCTTAAAATAATTTTATTTAAGATGACATTCTTACTAAAATATAACTTTGATGCAACTACATATTTATGCAACAAGGCGGTGTTTTGATACCTTGATTTGAACAGCACCTAGAATAAAAAAATTAATCTTATAAATTTTAGATAATAGGAGATTATAAAATGAAGATTAGTGAGATGATTAATTCTCATCTAAATTTACAAAATGGTGATTCTATATTATTTTTAGTGCGACATGCAGAAAAATGTAGTAGTAATGGCTTATCTACCTCTTCGGAAGTAGCAATTACTTCCGAAGGTATAGAAAGAACAAAACAACTTGGTGATTATTTAAGCTTACAAATTGGTAAGGATTTTACTATTAAAACCAGCCCAATTAAGCGTTGTTTTGAAACCGCTAAAATTTTTGCACAGCGTTTTAGTAAGGAAGAATCTTTAATTTTACAATCAAAAATATTAGGAGATCCAGGACCTTATGTGATTGATCGTAAAGTTGCAGCTGAAGCATTTGAAAAAGAAAATGATAATATATATATTATAATACAATCACATATAAGAGAACATATTATACCTGGATTTCGTGATATTAGAGATGGTACAGCATTAATGCTTAAAGAAATGATTGCTGATTTATCTCACACAAAATCTACAATGTATGTTTCTCATGATGCAATTATAGCTGTTTTTTTAGGTAATTTTATAGAAGATATTCAATTTAGTGAGGAAAATAAAATTGAGTTTCTAGACGGAATAGCAATAAAAAAAACTATTTTCAATAATTATTTTTTATATTGGAATGGTCAATGTTTTGATATAACCAATAGATGTGAACAATATGTTGAAAATAAAGTAGCTTCGTGTAAATTGTCTTTGGGGCTCTGATAGGATCTGTAACAAATTTGTGATCCAAATTTTATTTGGTATTAATGTATACTGAAATACAAGTTATTTGTAACCGTTTCACGTGGTTACCCATTTTAGGTGTTAAATTGGTCAATATTGAAAAATTTCTTCTAAAAATCATCAATTTTTGTCATTTTTAGTACAAAAATGGTACTTTTTTAATCAAAATTTATACCCACGTGAACGGTTAATGCCGTCAACTTAAGCGAAAACATTAGCAAATCCTCCTAAAAACATGATGGTGCTTGGGTTTGCCAGCATGAAACCTACTAAACTGGCGACCATATTTTACTTTTTGTTTAGCTCTTTTAACCACTTTGTTAAATAAAGTTATAAACTCTATACCATCGCATTCACCAAGTAAAAATTGCTTTAATTTATGCCTAGTTGCTCCAAGTAAAATTGAAAAATTTAATTTGTATTTCGGCAAATTGTCAGGATTTAATGGTGCTTCGTGATCTAAAATAAAAGTAGTTAGTATATTGCTCATAACTAAATGTGCCCAAAATTCTTGTAGAACCGCTTCTAAATTGAAGCCACAAAAATTTTCTATTTCGCTATTAATCTTTAATTTCTTGTAATTTTCTTCTAAATTCCAGCGTAAATGGTATAGTTTACCAATATCAACTATAGAAAAACATTCTCTGTTTAATGAAGTAACCAACACCTCTTTTGCACCGTTTGGCAAAGTAATTACTATTACTCTTGTAGAGATATCTCCAATGGTAAAATAAAAATCTGTTTCTCCTGCTTTTACTAGTTCCCATATTCCAAGATAACATTTACTAGGTAAGCGAAATATAAAATCTATCATCAAATCCTTATGTAATTTTATAAATTGCTTAGAAACGTATCCTCTATCATAAATAAAACAAATATTTTTCTGATTATATCCTCGTAGCTCTTTTGTTAATAAAGGTAATTGTTCATGAGCCATGGATTGTTCTCCAACATCCCATCCCTTAAGACGAGCATCTAAAATTAACCCTGTACATAAATCTACAAACATAGAAACTCTACCGAGTATAGGGTTATTATTAGTATTTTCCCCATTACATTTAAATTTGCCGAAATATCTTTCAACCTCTTCTGATTTTGGTAACCTTAAAGATGAACCATCTGCTCCAACAAAACGATATCCTTTCCATTGACCTAAAGTAGGGTTTTGCTCAAATGATTCTTGCAAACTTATTTTTAATAATTCTTCAAAACCAGTATGACTAAATTTATATCTTGCTTTAGAAAAAGCTTGCTTAGATAGGGGTAATTTGTGAACATTCGGCTCTAAAAACTCACATTCTAATTGTAAGCTTTTTTTGGCGAGCTTAAGGATAGTAGCAACAACAGTAGCAAACTCCAATTTTCTTCTCCTCGTAAAAAATTTGCTATTTATTTTGTGCTTATCTAAAAAATGTTGAGAATAAATTACTTCTTTTATTTTATCTATTAATTTATTGCCACACAATATCATATAGAAATCCTCCTATGTTATTTGCATGTATAGGATTATTTTCTACCTTTTATTAAAGTTGACCAAGTAAAATCTAGGCTTGCTTGCTTAAGTTGACGGCATTACGTGAACGGTTACAGTTATTTTTTATGTCACAAATTTGTTGCAGATTCAGTTGATTACCTTGTGATTAATCTTTCTAGGCTTATATACTTTAGGGTATATTTAAATCTTAACATCAAAGTAAGTGCTCCGATAGATAGACCAACTATTAACCCTAACCATACACCAATAGCACCAACATTAAAAGTAAAGGCTAATAAATAAACACTTGGAAAAGCTATTAACCAAAAAGTAATTAAATTTATATACATTGATATTTTAGTATCTTTCAAAGCACGTAATGCCCCAGTGGTTATTAAACGAAAATTTTCACTTAGTTGTAATATTCCAGTCATAAACAAAAATAAGGTTGCATGATCTATTAATGTGTTATTTGATAATGGATTAATATTAACACTTAAGGTAATAATGTTTTTCGGAAAATAAATAAAAATAATTGTTGCTATTAACATGAAGCAAAAGCCAATACTCAAGTTCACATATAATGCTAGTTCTATAGTATCTTTATTGTTATTACCGATTGTACGCCCAATACGTACTGTGATTCCTTGCGAAATACCAAAAATAATAGCTAATGTAAAAACAAAACATTGGTAAGCAATTTGATGTGCAGCTAATATATGTTCTCCAAATTGTCCCATCATAAGAGCGACTGCTGCAAATAATGTCATTTCAATGCAATACATCATACCCAAAGGCCATCCAACCCTAATAAGTTCAAAGAAGTATTTGCTATTAAAGTGACAAAAATTAGAAAATAATTGATATTGGCGTACTTTTTTAGAAAAGCAAAGGTAACAAGAGATAATAATAAGGCTAAACAAAATACTTAATGTCATACCATAGCCGATACCAACTAACCCTAATTTTGGTATACCGCATGTTCCAAAAAATAAGGTATAAAAAAATAAAATTTCTAATGGAACTCTAAAAAAACTTAAAAATAATACAAATTTGGTAATAGAAGTCCCAATCAAAAATTGTTCCATTACTATTAATAAATTTAATGGCAAAATACACCAAATTAATGAGTGAAAATATGGTATAGCTAATTCGATAATATCTGTATTTTGATTGGTTAAATATAATATTGTAGGTGCAAACCAAATTACTAACATCATAGGTATTGCAAGTATAAAAGCTAAAATAATTCCTTGATTAACCGCTATACTCATGCCTTGTCTATCATTTATTCCATGGCTATGAGCAACTAATACACTAACAGAACTGAGTGTTCCAAAAGATATAGATATTAAGGCAATATAAAAACTCCAAACTAAAACATTAGTTGCTAATTCTTTGTAGCCTAAATGAGCTATCATAATAGTAGTTATTACTCCACTTGAAGCATAAACTAATTGAGAAGCAATCAGAGGAAATGATAGGCTTAAGGATTCTTTTAATTCACAAACAATCAATTGCAATTTATTATTAACATTTAATTTAAACATTTTACACTTTTATCAATAAAAAATTTTGTTGTTTCATAAATTAATTTTTACCATACAAGATACTACCATATATTTTTTTATCTATGATTAATTTATACCAGCTAATTTGTAACAATAACACATGAGTGTTTTTGATGATGTTTATTAGAGTTTTTATAAAGTTCAATACTAGTAATAAAATCTTGAAATAAATTTTTAGCATCAGATGGTCCTGGACCAGCTTCTGGATGCCCTTGTAACCCAAATATCGGTAGATCTGTATGTATAAACCCTTGGAGTGAGCCATCAAACAAAGAATAATGGGTGGGAATAATAGTATTTGGTAATGATTTATCAACAATAGTAAAATTATGATTTTGATTAGTAATTAAAATTTTCTTAGATTTACAGTCCTTAATTGGATGATTAATGCCATGATGTCCAAACAACATTTTAACAATTTTAGCTCCAAACGCTAGCGCTAATAATTGAAATCCCAAACAAATACCGAAAATTGGGATACCACTATGGATTAATTTTTTAATTATCATAATTTCTTTAACACATACGGTTGGATCTCCAGGACCATTAGATATGAGTATTCCGTCTAGTTTAATGGCCATTATATCATTGAATGCACTATTGTGCGGAAACATGGTAATTTTACAGTCTAATTTATGTAGCAAATTCAATATACTTCTTTTTACTCCAAAATCTATAATACCAATATGATAATTAGCATTTTTGTTCTTTAAATGTACTATAATTTTTACACCAACGTTTCTTACTAAGTTTGCATCTTTTAATTTATGAAAATTGCTTAGAGCTTTTAATGCCATGTTTTTATTTAGATTTCCTGCCATTATCGCCGCATTTAAACAACCATAATCCCTAATTTTTTTTGTTATGTATCTTGTATCAACACCTTGGATACCAATAACATTCTGTTGGTATAGAAAATTTTGTAGCAAATTATTTGCTTGCCAATTACTGGCATACGTAGATATTTCTTTAACTATTATTCCAGCAGCCCATATCCTGTCAGATTCAGAATCCGTTTGATTAACACCAACATTACCAATATGAGGATAAGTAAAATTAATAATCTGATTTTTATACGAAGGATCTGTAAGGATCTCTTGGTAGCCAGTCATTCCTGTATTAAATATTACTTCACCACAAACTAACCCTGGAACACCGATACTTTGTCCATACAAAATTTCTTTACCTAATACTAACATGGCTGGAAGCATTTTAGATCCAAATAAATTTTATAAATTATAGTAAGATACTATATCAAACAATTAGTGAAAACCATAAAGGTAAAAAAATTAATTATTATGAAATACCAACATATAAAAAGTGTACTTATTATTGGTTCTGGACCAATTACTGTTGGTCAAGCTTGTGAATTTGATTATGCTGGAACTCAAGCATGTAAAGCATTAAAAAGTGCTGGATATAAAGTTATTTTGTTAAACTCTAATCCTGCTACTATCATGACAGATCCAGAAATAGCAGATTCAGTTTATATTGATGCCATTAATTCTTATACCATTGACAAAATATTAAGAATAGAAAAACCAAATGCTTTACTAACTACAATGGGAGGGCAAACAGCCTTAAATTGTGCTATAGAACTTAACAAAAAAGGAATCTTAGCAAAACATAATGTAGATCTAATCGGAGCAGATCAACGAACAATTGAACAAGCAGAATCAAGGGATAAATTTAGACAAGCAATGTCGCATATCGGGCTAGCACTTCCTAAAGGTTATATTGTAACCAATATTAATGATGCTAAAAAATATCAACAACTTCTTGGTTTTCCGATTGTTGTAAGATCTTCTTATACATTAGGTGGCAGTGGAGGTGGTATTGCTGTTAATAAAGCAGATTTTTTAAAAATATGTCAGCGTGGTTTTACTGAATCAATAACACATGAAATCTTGCTAGAAGAATCCTTGTTGGGTTGGAAAGAATTTGAGTTAGAAGTTATAGTAGATCGAAATGATAATTGTATAGTAATTTGTACTATTGAAAATATCGATCCGATTGGTATTCATACTGGAGATTCAATTACAGTAGCTCCAGCTCAAACTTTAACTGATAAACAATATCAAAAAATGCGCGATGCTGCTATTTTAGCACTAAAAAAGATAGGGGTTAAAGCTGGTACAGCAAATGTGCAATTTGCAGTAGATCCTAAAACTGGTAAACAAGTTATTATAGAAATCAATCCAAGAGTGTCACGTTCATCAGCTTTAGCTTCCAAAGCAACTGGTTTTCCAATTGCTAAAGTTGCCGCACTATTAGCGGTTGGATTTACTTTAGATCAACTAACGAATAATATTATGGCAAAAGTAATGCCAAGTTTTTTCGAACCTACTATTGATTATGTAGTAACAAAAATTCCAAGATTTAATTTTGAAAAATTTCCTGAGCATCGTGCTGTTTTAACAACTCAAATGAAATCAATAGGCGAAGTTATGGCTATAGGAAGAACTTTTCAATCTTCCCTACAAAAAGCACTTAATAGCTTAGAAATTGGTATTAGTGGATTTAGTAATAAAAAAACTTTTATGCCAGTGTCTAATATAAAATCAATTAAAACCCAACTGAAGAATCCAGGATCATTACGAATATTATTTATTGCTGAAGCGTGTAGACTTGGTTTAACTATTCAGGAGATCCATAAAATAACAGCAATTGATCCTTGGTTTCTTTATCATATTAATAAATTAATCATACTTGAAATGGAAGTTAGTATAGTAAAGTTTAATAACTTAAATAAAACACAATTAATGTATTGGAAACAACAAGGATTTTCTGACTTACGTATTGCTGAATTATTACAAATATCAGAGAACTCCATTCGTAATAAAAGAATAAGATTTAATGTAAAACCCATATATAAAAGAATCGATAGTTGTGCTGCTGAATTTCTGTCAGATACAGCCTATTTATATTCTTCTTATGATTATGAGTGTGAAGCTAAACCTTCTGATAGTAATAAAAAAGTAATTATTTTAGGTAGTGGTGCAAATAGAATTGGCCAAGGAATAGAATTTGATTATTGCTGTGTAAAAGCACTACAAGCATTAAAAATATTTGGTTTTGAATCGATTATGATAAATTGTAATCCAGAAACAGTATCTACAGATTATGATGTAGCTGATAGATTATATTTTGAACCATTAACTTTAGAATCAGTTTTAGATATAGTAGAATTAGAAAAACCATTAGGCATAATTTTACAATTTGGTGGACAAACACCGTTAAAACTTGCAGAAGCCTTACATGCAGCAAAAATTAAAATTCTTGGTACACACTTTGAAACCATAGATGTTACTGAAGATAGAAAAAAGTTTGCTGCTGTTATTAATCAGCTACAGCTAAAGCAACCTAAAAATTCTTTTGCTTATTCTTTAAACAAAGCAAAACAAATTGCTAAAAATATTACATTTCCCTTAATAATTAGGCCATCTTATGTATTAGGTGGTAGCGCAATGAAAGTTATATATAATGAAAAAGAATTGACTAAATGTTGGCAAGTTATTCAACAACAAACCGAAAGTGATATTTTATTAGAAAAATACTTAAAAAATGCTGTAGAAGTTGATGTTGATTGTATTTGTGATAAAACTGGTGATTTTATTATATTAGGGATTATGGAACATATTGAACCAGCAGGTATACATTCTGGAGATTCATCATGCGTATTACCAGCTATTACTTTAAATAAAGAAGAAATTAAAGATATAGAAAATTATATAGCTAAAATCATTAAATATTTTAAACCAATAGGATTTATCAATGTTCAATTTGCTATATACAAAAATAATGTTTATATTTTAGAAGTAAATCCTAGGGCTTCTAGAAATATTCCATTTTTATCTAAAGCTCGTCATATGCCTTATGTTGAAATAGCAACTAAATGTTTAATGAATATAAATCTATCTGAACAAGAAATAAATCACACCGATCTTTCTTTAAAGCCATATTATTGTGTAAAACATCCTATAATTCCTTTTAATAAATTTTCTGGTGTAACTTTAAAATTAGGGCCAGAAATGCGTTCAACTGGAGAAGTTATGGGCATAGATACTAGTTTTTTAAAGGCCTATAAAAAATCTCACGAAAGTTTAAATAAGCTAGCTTTACTAAGTAATATCAATATTTTTATAGAATGTTCTTTGGAAGAAATACATATAATTATTAGCCAATTAAAAATGCTAAGAAATGATTCGGTACAAAAAATTAATATATATTGTTTTTCTTTGATAGCCACAATATTAACAGCAGCAGGTTTGAAAATAAATACTATTAATAAAACTCACAACTTACAATCATTATTTAGAAAACATAATTTAAACATGTTGGTAATGACTACAAATGGAGACAATACTAATCAAATAATAAATAATATTTCTGAGTATGCAATTAATGATAATATTGCTTATGCTTTAACTATAAATACAGCAAAAATGATGTTGAGTTCTTTATTAATTTCTAATATATATAATACATTTTCAATACAAGAATGGCGAAATTATCTATGTTGATTATTAACATAATTACGATCAACAGACAAATAATCAAGAATTAACCAACGATAATCATCATTGCAATTTAAACATGGTTTAAATTGTAACTCTTGTCGCAATAATTTTTTTTTCCAAGCAAGAATATCTTTCCAACTTGCATTAGCTACAGATCTAAAATAAGAATCTTCTTCTATATCATTCGAACACGCCATAATATTACCGTCAGTAGAAATAAAAGTAACAGCAGCATATATACCACAACTAGATTTAATAATTTCTTCGTATTTATTGGTAATATAATTTCCGCCACGATTATGAACACGACGTACATGAATATCAAATCCCCACTTATCGGCTAAGTCCATTACTATTGGTAAATCGACTTGATTTTCTTTAAATAGTACAAAATTTAATTGCACGCGTAAATTAAGTGGTCGGTTTAGAGCAAGATATCGTAAATTACTGTCTAAAGTATTTTTGTATTTTGTAGATCCCATAATTAAGTTCAGGGAATTTGAACTGATCCCTGAATAGCTAATCTGAAACTGATCTACTCCAGATGTAATTAGTTGCTGCTGTCGCTGAGGAGTAAGTAAAATACCGTTGGTTATTATGCACGAAGATATATTGAGGGTTTTTAAAATCGAAATATATGTTGTCAAGTGTTTATTAATCAATGGTTCGCCCAATCCAGCAAACATTACCACAGCATTATTAGGTAGTAATTTAACAACAAGGTCGAAAATTTCAGGAGTCATTATTTTTGCGTGCCGACGCACTTTAGCTCTTGGACAAAATGAGCAAGCAATATTACAGTTAGATGCTACCTCAATATCAAACAATGGATTATTGTCAAGTACCTTAAATGCGGAAGCACGAAGTTTGGTTAATGGGTAGCTTTTTATTGCTTTGACTTGAAAATCTACTTTTTTATAATAGTTCATTGTTTTGTTCTTCCAGACAGATCAAATGGACGCATACGATTACTCCATTTAATATTTTCTAGTGGTTGTTTTTGGTTTGGATGTTTAGAACTTAAGAAAGATTGGGTATCGTAAGTAACAGGTTGATGTTCTTCTTTTTTACGAAAGTTCATACCACAATTGTAGCAACTACCGCGAGGTTTATTGTTTAAAAAAGCTAAACGCATGTTTTTATATAAATCACTATTCCATATTAAAGAAAAATCTTTTTCAAATATATTACCAGCATTTTGTCCATTATGAGAATGACAACTATATACCTTACCATCATAGTCAATCCATGCTTCATGCCATGGAAGATGGCAGATCGTTGATTCAAAATCTGGCCGAATTTGTGTATTGACTAGAATAGGTTCTGCGAGTTGTAATTCAATATTATACAACTTTCCCAATTCAAGAGCTTTATCAAGTATGGGAATCCATATTTTCAGATCACCCATTAGCGATTCTTGGTCCATTTCTGGGGAAAATGAAAATAAATGATAAGCCTTAACACAATTAGCTCCCAAGTCACTAGCAAGTTTAATTAAATTTGGAAGTTCTAAATAATTAGTTCGCATTAAGGTCATTTGCAGTCCTAAGTTTACTTTGTTTGATGTTTTATTTTCATCAAGAGCTTTACGTAGTTTGATTATATTGTTACACACTATTTCAAATTTGGCTCCTCGACGTTTTTCTTCAAATGTTTTTTTTGATGCCCCATCAAAAGAAATTTTAATATCTCTAATAATAGGAACTATTTTGGCGATCCGTGGTTCATTGAGAAGGGTACCGTTGGTGGTTAAGTCAAGTAATACCCCATAATGTTCCATTTGTTCGCACATATAGTTAAACCAAGGACTTACTAGTGGCTCACCAATGTTAGTTGGATGTAGTTCAATGAGGGTAGGAAAAAGTTGCTCTACTACACGTTCAAAAATTTTTAATTGCATACTAATTTTTTTCTGTAAAGGAGAAATTTGGCATATAGGACAAGTTAAATTACACTTATCTGTAGTTTGCAAAATAATTTTTGATGGTAGTGACTTTAATTCTGTTGTACATGTTTCATATTCTTTACAGGCCTGCTCATAATTGGCAATTTTTATAGCCCTAAAATGGTTATTAGAATTTAGCATCTCAGGTATAATGTAATGATCCATGTACCACCACTAAATCTATGCCCATGCTTGAAGCAATATCTATTGCTTGTTGATGATAGTGAACTATAGGTTCTCCTTTTACATTAAAAGAAGTATTAATAACACCAGCAATGTTATATTCAGTATCTAAAATCTGTAATATCTTATAAAGAAAAATATTTCCAGGAGTATCATATACAATTTGGGCACGCAAAGTTCCATCTACATGTAATGCCCCAATAAATTTTTCTTGCCATTTAGGCTCAACAACATAACTACCTAACATATATTGTGCTAATTTTGAATGTATTATTTCTGGCTTTAAAGCATTGATAGCAACATTTGGTAGTAATGCTGGTGCTACAGGTCGATACCATTCTCGTTTCTTTATTTGTTCACTTACCTTAATTTTTAGATTGATATTATCAGGACGAGCTAAAATACTTCGGTGTCCAAGTGCTCTAGGACCTATTTCTGAACCACCAATGCATAGAGCAACTATCTTTTCATTAGCAATAGCTTTAGCAACTTCATAAACAGTATCTAAAGATATTGGTGTATTAGGAACATCAAAATAATTAACAAATGGTTCATGATGATAAATTTCATTACCATTAATGTATTCAATCCAAGCAGCCGCTCCAAGAGAAAGTCCGCTGTCATTAGCACATGGTGGAATAAAAATATTACCATAGCCAAATGTTTGTTCTAGCAAAACATTAGTAGGTATATTAAGTGCCCCACCACCAGCATATACCAGATATTTAGCGTTAATCTGATTTTTAAAATTACAAATGTTTTTAAAAATATTGTCTTCAAAATTTTTTTGTATACATGCAGCTAATGTTTGGGTTAAAGGATCTTTAAGATTATTAAAGTTAACCTGTTTACCAGTAACTTGATTAAGATCTTGAATCATGGTTTTTTTGTTCCACTCATCACCCAAATAAAATCGTTTATTTACCAGATGTTGGTACCAAATAGGATTTGGTTGACCATAAGCAGCAAATCCCATTAATTTTCCTGGCATTGCTAAATGTTCATCGGTGCTTAAACCTAATATTGTTTTTCCTAATAGACCAATATTGAAATTATTAACTGGATCTTTTAAATCATTCCAAGAAGCATGTAAAAGGTGAGGTTTATTTTCATTTATTTGCCAAAAAGAGCATGATGAACTAGAAGCTCCACCATCTACATGTACCAACAGTTGTTGTTCATTGAATTTTAATCCAAAAGGTAATACAGAAGCTATATGTGCAAATTCATGACACATTATCCAACCATCATAATTTTTCAACTTTCCATCTCTAAACCATAATACTCGAGCAGGGGTTAATATTTTACCTATAGATAATTTTTCTATTGGTTCAATTCTAAAAAATCCATCGTCTGAAACAAAACTATCGCCTATAAAACTATTTACCGCAACAAACCTTACTGGTTCATCAATGCTAACCCATTTATTAAGGATGTTAGTGATAAATTTCTCTAATCTTTGATCATATTTTATTCCAGAATAACGCTCCAATGTTATTGTAGAAATAACACGCCCATTGCGCATGAATGTTATAGAGTGATCATGAACAAAATTAGGGCTATTATTAGTTATGTTAACATCTCTTATCCCGTATATACCAATAGTTAACATATTGAAAGCTCGGTAATTTTATTATTACGATGAATTGATAACGATAACTGTTGATTAACAACAATTACAGCACCATCTAATGGTGCAAGCCATTTATTTTGGAAACATTCTCCAGTCCAGGCCGCTAGAAGAGGAATTAAAATAGCATCGTGAGAAATCATCACACCTAACCCTACCTTAGAATCTAGTAATTTTCTTAAATGTTCAACGAATAATTTAGCACCTTCTTGAGAAGAACGTATCCCGTTAAAACTTTCTCCTGCAGCAAGTTTTTTTACTAAACATTCTGTACCTAGTGTTGCAAAGAGATGTTGCCCAGCTTTACGGTCAACTACAAATGGTCCAGGATTTCCAAGTAAATTATTTTTACTTGATGGTAATTCAGCAAGCAGTGCACCTACCATAAATTGTTCGACAGTCCGTTGAGCACGCAATAATGGACTATAGTGTGCCCATGTTAAACGTCCTCTCAATCGTTGCCCAAAAGCAACTGCTTGTGCATAACCGAAAGGTGTAAGATCAGTTTCTATACCGTCATCTCCTGGAGCTATTGGTTGTCGTTCTGCATGACGTAAAAGTAAAACTGCAGGTAGATCGGAAGGTAAAGAATCTATTTCAGTTAATAAGTGTTCTGGAAGATTAAAAGTCATTAAAAACCCTCCTTTATATATTTATTCCCCAAAATTTTAAAAGTTCATTACGATCAGCATTTGATAAAGGTTGGATCGGTTTAATAGAATTAGCCAAAACCAATACTTTTGCATAATGTTCTAATCCTTCTATACGCAAAAAAGTATTCCATATGGTGTCAGACCATGCTACTACACCGTGACGAGGAATAATCGCCCAATTATATTTTTCAATATAAGGTTCTAAAACTTCTGCTGACTGTTCTGATGATATTCTAGCATATTTGGTAGTAGGAACAGGAGCAACTGTAAGATAAGTTTGATGTAGATCTATTTCAGCAAGAGAGGCTGCTAATGCGTATGGGCTATGAGTATGAATTATACAACGTATATCTGCACGGTTTTTAAAAATTTTTATGTGTAATCTATATTCAGAGGTTGGTTGGCTATTACCACGCAGCAATTTTCCATCAAGATCAGCTATAATTAAAGACTCCGGAGACATAAAACCTTTATGGATACCTGTTGGAGTTAAGAGGATAGAGTTATCAGACAGACGATAAGATAAATTACCATCTATCGATGAGTTATACCCACGGTCGTACATTAATCTAGCAATTCTAACTAGCTCTAGACGTGCTTGATCCTCTTCTTGTTCTAATAATTTTTTTTCATCCCGTACTTCATTTATGTCCATAAGTTATCCCCCATCATAATAAAGCTTTTAAGGCCAATTAAATTTTATATGACACTATAATATTTTCTATATAGTGTTTACCATAATAAAAATTTAACATCTTAACGGTACTGAAAAGTATTAATAATGATGCTACCAGAGAATTATTAGTGAGTAAAGCGAGAATTTTAGATTTGAGTAAGTATTCGATAAGACTCTAGGATATTAAGTATTTTGATTATATTGATCAACAAAATTTGATTTACTATTAGTAATTATATTTATTACTTTGTCTAATAATATTGTTAAAAATTTGAAAACACTTAATCTTCTCAACATGATAATTTTCAGCAATTTTCAATTTGACTGATCGTCAATTACGAGATTGGTTAATTGGATAGTAAATTATAAATTTGGCAACAATAACAATACAAGGTAAAAAATAAATTATTAATCATAAATTTGATATTTTATGGGGAGCTTGATTCTGGATCATATCTACATACTAATATTGCTTTATTCAGTATTGCGATTTTTAAAATTATTCAGTACATTAAAGGTAAAGGAGAAAAATACTATAAAAAAGATGATTTTAAAATCATCTGAGCTGCAAGTGTATACAAAACTGCGGACCAAAAAAGCTGGTAGTAGTTTATTAATTAAAATTAACAAACTACTGAACTATTGATTTTATAAGTTTTGGTAGTGATATTATGAATAATTTGCAATTAAATTGTATGAAAATTCTATTTTATTTATTATTTACCATACCTTTATTAAGTTTTGGTAGCGAAAAATTAAATTGGGTTGATTTACCTTGCGATATTTTAACAGATATACTTTATGAATATGATCTAAATTTTGATAAATTAAATGAACTTACCTAAAAATATCATCTTATAGGTAAGACTGATTGGAGTCAGCTTGATAAGAGAATCAATGCATTACAAGAAATTACAAGATATTGTAATGAAATCAAACCTAAAATAAAAGACAAATATTTATTTAATACTGTAAATAAATATTTGAGTATAGCAACAGAAAAAGCTAACTATTTACAAAAATTAAAAGAATTAAAACAATATAAGTATAGAAAAATGAAAGCAGATATTTTTAATTTGAATACTATTACAGATTCATATATCCCACTTTTACTTAATAATGAGCGTAAATTAGAATACAAAAGTCAAGAATTTTGGGGTCAATATTTTATTGAAGCAATAGATCCATGTCATAGACGTCAATTAATCTCTTATTATGATGTGTGGTTAAAAAAATGTAAAAAATGTGAATTATTGGATTTTTTTATATGGCTTGAAGATCAAAATGTTTCAATTTTTTTGCCAACTATTAATTTATTATCAGAACAAGAATTGAAAAAATATAGGGTTTTAATAAAAAACGGTAAATTTTATTCAGTAGATGGCAAATTAATAACTACTACAGAACATTCTATCAATCCATACTACTTTAAAAATCAAAAATTTATTACTGCAGTTAATTTTAAAAAAGAACCTATATTTATAATTGATGTCAATCAACACGTGTTTTTAACATATAGTGATGAAAATAATGCTCATGTTACATTAAGTCATTACTTACCATTAATTGGTAGTGGTAAGCTTTATTTACGTAATGGTGAGGTAAAAAAAATTTCATTTGAAAGTGGTCATTATCTTCCTAAAATGGAACACTTTATTCAGACAATACGGTTTTTCGAAGATAATGGTGTTCATTTGGATAATAATGTAGATGTTATTTATTACATAAAATATAAAGATTATACTAATAAGTTAAGAGAGTTTAAACAGAAATATATGAGCTAAAATTTGATTTAATTGTTTGAAAATTTATATATTATTATTAATTTTATAATAAGGTGATCAATGTCAAAAAATAAAATTTTAATTACTGGTTCTAAGGGATTAATCGGTTCGGCATTAAAAAAACGATTACATACTTTTGATCTTCACGTTAAAGGTATAGACAACTCTTACCCTATCAATCATTTAGAATATGGGGATATTCAAGATATAGAGTTGCTAAAAAAATTAGTTTATGAATGTTCAGGGATCATCCATTTAGCTGGAATATCTCGGGTAATTACTGGAGAAACAAATCCATCACTTTGTTGGAGTCTTAATGTGGACAGTACTAAAAAGTTACTTGAAATTGCTAAAAATTCGCCTAGTAATCCTTGGGTAATTTATGCAAGTAGTCGGGAAGTTTATGGTCAACAAGAAAAATTACCAGTAAAAGAAAATGCTTCTTTACTTCCTTTAAATGTCTATGCTAAATCTAAATTGGCTGCTGAAAAATTAATGTTAAGTTATAGAAAAACAGGACTACAAGTGGCCGTCATCCGTTTTTCGAATGTCTATGGCTCTCCATATGATCATTCTGACCGGGTTATTCCAGCTTTTTGTAAAGCAGCTGCCTTTGGTGGAATCATTCGTATAGATGGCGCTCATAATACCTTTGATTTTACTTATATTGATGACGTTATTACGGGTGTTGTAAAAGTTATTAATAAATTACAGAGTGGGTGTTTTGATTTGCCAATACTCCATTTTAGCAGCGGTCAAAGCACTACTTTATTACAAGTAGCTACATTAGCAAAAAATATTAGTGATCAGAAAATAGAATTTTTACACACACCTTCTCGTTCTTTTGATGTTAGTACGTTTTGTGGTGATCCTTTTTTGGCCAATAAAGTATTGGATTGGCGGACAAAAATTAACATTAAAGAAGGTATATACAGATTAGTTAAGGATTTTAAGATAGAAATGTTTCATTATAATTCTTTGTCATCCTGCAGTATATGAAAATATTAAAAGTTATACATGGTTACCCGTCACTTTATAATGCTGGTTCGGAAGTTTATAGTCAATTGCTTTGTCATGGTTTGGCTCTAAATCATGAAGTTCATGTATTTACGAGAGAAGAAAATTCTTTTGCTAAAGATTTCTCTTTGAGACAATCACAAGATCCAGTTAATTCTGAGATTACTTTACATATTATTAATATACCAGTTGAAAAATTTCGTTATCGTTATCAACATGATCAAGTAGATCAAATTTTTATAAAAATCTTACTTCAAATAAAGCCTGATGTTGTACATATTGGTCATTTAAACCATTTATCTACTGGTTTGATATTTGAGATTGCTAAACATAATATTCCTATTGTTTATACTTTACATGATTATTGGTTAATGTGCCCGCGTGGACAATTTATTCAAAGAAATTCTTTAAATAAAGAAGATTTATGGGCTCTTTGTGATGGACAAAATAATAAAAAATGTGCTACACAATGTTATGCTGGTTATTTTTCAGGAGCTTCTAATGAAATACCTATCGATATAGCTTACTGGGAAGATTGGGTAAACCGACGAATGGTGAATATACGTAAGATTACTCAACACATTGATTGTTTTATTGCTCCATCATATTATCTTTATAATCGATATGTTCAGGAATTTAATTTACCTAAAAATAAAATAATTTATTTAGATTACGGTTTTGATTTACAACGTTTAAAAAATCGTAAACGAATATCAAACGATCCGTTTACATTTGGCTATATTGGAACCCATATACCGGCTAAAGGGATCCAAATTTTAATTTCTGCATTTGCGTTATTAAAAGGTAATAGTAAACTTAGGATCTGGGGTCGTCATAGATCACAAAGTACAGATGGATTGTATGCAATTGCATCTAACTTACCTTTGGTAATACAAAAACGTATTGAGTGGTTACATGAATATAGTAATGAACACATTATTAGAGATGTGTTTAATTACTTAGATTGTGTTGTTGTGCCATCTATTTGGGTAGAAAATTCTCCTCTAGTTATTCATGAATCTTTACAAGTTAGGATCCCTGTAATTACAGCTAATGTAGGCGGTATGGCAGAATATATACGTCATGAAGAGAATGGTTTGTTATTTAAACATCGTTGCATTTCTAGTCTAGCATGCCAAATGCAACGATTGGCTGATAACCCTAGATTTGCTGAGCAATTAGGGGTTAGAGGTTACTTACAATCAGATAACGGTGATATTCCTAGCTTAACTGTACATACTGCAGCTATTGAAAATATTTATCATAATTTATTACGTTAAAATGGTTAATTTAAACTAAAATTTATGAACGAGGTTATTTGTGAAAAATCGACGAGGTCCTTGGCGTATTACTTTTGATACTAATCCTGATGATTGTAATCTAAGTTGTATTATGTGCGAAGATCACTCTCTATATAGTACAACACAGAAAGATCGAATTGCTTCTGGTATCGGTAAGCGACGTATGGATGTTGATTTAATTAGGAGGATTTTAGCTGAAACCAGAGGAAGTTCTATCCGTGAAATTATCCCATCGACCATGGGTGAACCATTGCTTTATAAACATTTTGAAGAAATAATTGAGCTTTGTAAAAGCTATAATCTTAAGTTAAATTTAACCACTAATGGTACATTTCCACGAAGAGGCGTAGAAGCTTGGGCAAAGTTAATTGTTCCTGTCACTTCTGATACCAAAATTTCTTGGAATGGTGCTAGTAAAATAGTACAAGAAAAAATTATGTTAGGCACCAAATGGGAAAAAGTTCTTGATAATATTAAAAAATTTATCTCTATTCGTAATGAAATGTTTAAATTAAACGATCATTATTGCAAAGTAACGCTACAACTAACTTTCCTAGAAACAAATATTCATGAATTAGCTGATATCGTACAACTTGGAATTAATTTAGGAATTGATCGTATTAAAGGACATCATTTATGGACACATTTTGATGAAATTAAGCAATTATCTATGCGTAGAAATAAAGAAGCAATTTCACGTTGGAATAAGGCAGTAATCCAGGCTAAGAATATAGCTAATAATAAGCTATTACCGAATGGTAAATTTATTAAATTGGAGAATATCTATTTATTAGATGAACATGCAGATCAGGATTTAATACCTGGCAGTGAATGTCCATTTTTAGGGAAGGAAGCTTGGGTTGCAACCAATGGTAGATTTAGCCCATGTTGTGCTCCTGATAAGGAGAGACGCAAGCTGGGAGATTTTGGGAGTCTAGTTAATAAAACTTTAGATGAAATTTGGAATAGTTCTCAATATCAATCTCTTTGCAAAAATTATATACAACACGATGTGTGCAAAAGTTGCAATATGAGAAAAACGATGAATATTACAGATGATGGTGTCAAAAATAAAGTCGCGGGTGAAATTTTATGAATGATCAAATAATTTGGCAAAACATTAGAGTATCACCCTGTGAGACTTTCCATTTATATAATGGTAAACCATTATATAGTCAACGTTATTGCCATGTTATGAAGTATCACAATCCTGGATTAGCGTCAGCAAAAAATGATGTTCATGCATTTCATGTTAATATTAAAGGGTTACCAGCTTATTCTAATAGATTTATTGAAACATTTGGTTTTTATGAGTATTTAGCAGCAGTTAAAAATGAAGAAGGTTGGTTTCATATTACACCTAAAGGTAAAGCTATTTATTCAACGCGTTATAAATGGTGTGGTAATTTTCAAGAAGGGTTTTGTCCAGTTAAAGATCAAATTGGCTATTATTTTCATATCAATTCTGAAGGTAAAAAAAGTTATCTAGAAAAATATAATTATGTTGGAGATTTTAAAGAAGGAATTGCTGTTGTTTGTAATGAGTTGGGATTGCATACTCATATAGATTATAAAGGAAACTTTATTCATGAAAAATGGTTCATAGATTTGGATGTTTTTCATAAAGGTTTTGCAAGAGCTAAAAATGAAGAAGGTTGGCTTCATATAAATAAAAATGGTAAACCTATCTATGATGAACTTTACCTAATGATCGAACCTTTTTATAATGGTATAGCGCGTGTAGAAACTAAATATAAGGAATTACTTTTAATAACCCAAAGTGGAGATAAAGTTTGTACTTTACGCAAAGCATTTAAACGATAGGACGAGTATTTCTTCGCAAATTGGCTCCAACTTGATGATATGGAACGCCACCTATTAAATCGGCTTCAAAAAGGGCCAAAATAGAAATATTTAATTAACTATTTAAATATAGGAGAAGCATTCCATGGGTAATATTAACTTATTAGCGATTGATTTGGCGTTATCTTTTTACTAGTATCATGCTTTGTTGTAGGAATTGCCGATGAATTAGAAGAATACACAGCATGTTCTAGTGGTGAAACAAAAGTGCCAAAACTAGAGGAACTACTTGCCGCTGTTTTTGGTTTAGATTCTTTCGTTGCAGTTTGAACGCTTGGTTGAGTATATGTAGTACTTAATATGGCAGTGCTCGATACTATTTTATACCCCCCCAAATTAATTTTAATTTTTTGGTTAGCCATTGACGAAGGAACATTATTATAAGATAAATCTAATTCCAAAATAGCATGATTTTTTTCTAACAGTTGCTTCAGCTTTTTTCCTCCTAGTTCCGAAATATTATTACTACTTAAATTAATGCTAGTGATATGAACGTTGTCAGCTAATGCCCAAGCTAACCAATCGGCACCTCTATCAGAAATATTATTATTACTTAAATTTAAAGATTTAATAGCAGCATTATCTTTATATATGGACATAGCTAACTTCTTAATATCACAGTCATTTAAAATTTTATTACTTAAATCAAGATTTTTGGTTTGTTGTGTTCGTATTACAGTTCTAGAAGTATAAGAAAAACTACCAGAACTAGAATCAGAAAAACTACTTGCAGGTAGTTTTGGTTTAAGTTCCGTTGATGTAATTTTACATACAGGGTACGTTGTAATGTCTTGTCTATTTTGTATTTGTGAAGTACATGAGGTAGCCCTACTTTTATTTGATGAAAATAGCTGTCCCATTTAAGACTCACTACTACTACAAAAATTAATCATAACCTTCCATTAATGCTTAACATTTTATTAAAAAAATCTTAAAAATTAATAGTAAAAAATACTATCAAATTAACTATTACTACCTACAAAAACTTATTTAAATTTATCAATAATTTTTTTTAGTTAATTAATTATTTTTATAATTTTTAAAAAAAACGTAATAATATCAACCTGTAAATTTATTTTTACTATAATTTCACTATTAATGCAACATCCATGTTGAGAGTGTGTCAAACCAAAATGAAAATGTCCAAAACATCTTCGCCAAGAGTGCGACAGCTTTAAAAATGCTTTTTCTGTAAATTTATCTAATCCAACCATTACCATTCAGGAAAAATTTTGTAAATTTTTGGTGTTATAGTGGTGTTCAATAAACGAAGGTTTTCTTTTCATCGCTATCCATCAATCTTAGATTTAAATAGTTCACAATTTACTTTTAGTTTACCATACGGTATTACAGGAATTAATTCTTTACCATGTCCAGTTTTTAATTCTACTAATCCATATTGTTGCAATGTTTTTAAAGTTCTAGATAAGTTACTTTTTTGTCGCCCAGATATAGCTGCTAATTCCTTGATGTTTTTCGGCTCCTTTTTAGCAATAATTTCTAATAGTACTTTATTTTTAGTAGATAACACTTGTGCTAATGATTCTATAGAAGAAAACCAAACTTTAGGATCACGTTTAGTAACTTTTAGTTCTCCTTTAGCAACAGCCATTGTCATTGCTTTAATTTGTTTGTATGAAGCTATGCCGATAGTTAATGTTTTCATTTAATTAATCCTCCTTTTTAAAATTAGATCTACATCTTTCCAAAAATCGGCTAGTAATTGCTCGGCATTTTGGTAGGTGTATCTAATAATTCTCGCACCCTTATGCTTATGATCAGCTGGAACGTCAATGTTAGTTTTTGGTATTCTGTGAGCATTATCGTAGCCAAGCAATCGCTGACCATCAGGATCATGTAATGTTAACGAATACTTTATGCCATAAAGTTTATTGTGAGTTGGAGTTTTAATTTTTATAGCATTCATTTTAACCCATAACCCTTGCCCAACTTCCACAATCATGCCATCCAAATCTAATAACGTTTCTAAAGTATAATCATGGTTATAATCACTCATATTTAGTTAAGTATAGCACAAGTTATCATCGAATGATAACCTTTTTGTTAGTTTTCAATAAATCAATTACAATAGTATAATAACTCAATCAGGTTAATCGCTTTTGTTGACATTGATTAATAGATGTCTAGTTGAACAATATTTGCTAATATTAATACTTAAATTTTATTAAAAAATATCATGTAAAGAAAACTTTCGTTTATTAGACATGATTTTTGAGGTCAATAATTTGGTTTGTTTGTAGTGTTGATCCAAAAAAGATTTAAGTAGTATAAATGGTTATAAGGAACGTATAAAAATCAAAAAAGGGAAACAATTAACAATGGTTACATTGATTACACGAAAAATCGCACTTCAGATAATCCGCGTTAAATGAAATGACTGTATGTTTCACCTTTTGGATAACATTAATCACTGCTAACAATTTCTTCAGTACTATTTTTTATACTTCTAGCAACTAAAGTTGTTGCTTCTTGAAATATTGTAAAAATTTCTTCTTTTTTATAATCAAAATCTTTGCAATGTTCTAAAACAAGTTTTGTGAGACCTAACGCACAGTTATATTGCATTTTCATAAAATCAATCATAACCGTCATCTCTTCTGGATCGTAATTGTCAATCCATTCATCTATTTCATGTGCAATCTTTGATTTATTCATGCTTTCCTCAAATAACAAACAACACTTTTTATACTTGACGCCACTACCACACGGACATTTTTCATTACGACCAATTTTCAAGTAAATAAACCTTCCTAAATAAAATGAAGTCAATAAAATGATTATGTTCTTAAATTTAAGTGATTTTATTAGTAATTTTTTATTTTTTTAGCTTTGTAAATTATTTTTATCAGATTTACACAACACCTGTCAATACATTTTTTTGTATGTGTGTTTTTAGAATGATATAAGAATTTCATAAAAATGCTAAAGTTAACAACAACTTATTATTTTTTTGATTTTTTTATTTCTATTGAATTTATAAAAACAAAGATAATTAGCCTAGATTTTTACAAAATTGTAATATTTGCTTCCTAGACTTTTTATTAATTTTACCATATAAAAATAAAAATTTAGCCAACATATTATCTTCGGCGTAAAAATAGACTACTGGTACTGATATGGTTTTTGCGATTTTTTTTAAGATTAAAAAACTAGGTATACATTTTCCATTTTCATATTGATTTATATCAGCACTAGCCGAAAGTTTCTTAATACCAGCAGCCATACCTAGTTGTTTCTGAGAAATACCAACAATTAGTCGTGCTTCTTTTATGCGCTTAGAAATAGGAGTTATATTGGGCAATTTTCTTATCATGATTTAATTCCATTTTATTGAAGTTGTAGATACTAAGTTTCCTTACTAATAGCATATCGATCAAATGTTCTCTGTCGATTAATTATTTTGTTTTGAACATTTTATTACAAAATATTTTTATTGTAAAACTACGCATTATTACGTATTCCAGCAATACACCACAAATGTTAATTTAATAAAAATATATAAAAAATTATATATGGATATAATATTCTAATTAAACCTATTACTTTTAGTAATAGGTTTAAATTAGCCATTTTATAACCTTATTTTTTGAAATAAAATTGTTATATTTTGTAGATTACTGAAAAAATAAGAAATTGTTATATTTTATTTGAGGTGTTTGCAATAACAAATTTGGAGATTGATAATTCGCTCTGGGAAAAACAATGGAAGATTTTATTCATGTTGTGAATGTTGGTAAAGCAATCTTAAATTCCATATTGGATGGATTAGAGCAACAACACTTAAATAATAAAAAAACAGTGATTAAAAAGACTGAAAACAGGCTGGCCTGTTTCTAAAAAAAGTTGTATTACTTTTGAATTAATCAGATTAACAGGACTTAGGAACAAAGCATGGTAGACAAAACAATAGATGATTTTATTGTTAGTACAACGCAAGAAGGTATGTTGCAATATTTAAGGTATAACACTCAAGATAGCGTCAGCAATCTAGCCGTAGAAATGGCATCACAAGGGTATAATATATTTTTTGTATCTAGAGTTACGGGTATATCTGTAAACGAAATAAATAAGTTGCATAATAGTATGCATTAAAATTTGTGCTAAAAAAGTTTGGATGGTTATAGATTTAATTATATTGAAAAAAACCATAAGATTATCGTTGGATGTTTAATTATAAAGATTTTTTAATTTGGCCTTTATAAATACTTACTATTATAACGTAATTAATTATGTTTATAGGAGAGAGACAATATGGTACAGTTACAAAGAAACACAAAATTTACAAATAGCTTTTTAATAAACGATAGTGGTAAATTAGTAAAAATTAAACAGCCAACCATTATAGAATTGAGTAAATTATACCAAGCCATTATGACAAACAAACAAACTATTAATACTATTTTTGGTAATTTTAAAGAACATTAATAAAAATTGTTCCTTATGTATCAAGTAATGGGTTAAATAATGCGAATAAATGCTTCAATAACAAAAAGTATAAATCTTATTAAAGTAAAAAAAATACTTCAAGGTGCAGATCGTAATACATTAGTAATTTTTGATATTGATGATGTGTTAATTACTCCCATAAATAATCATGATTTTTGGCATCCAAATCACGAGCAATTGTTACAAAAAATAAAAAGACAAACTTCAAATGAACCAATGAAATTTTTAGACTCCATTAGTATATATACAACCAAGTACCGTCTAGTAGATCCGGAAATAATTAATATTTTTACATATTTAAAGGAACAGCATATATTCACAATAGCATTAACTGCTATGGGTACAGGTTCATTTGGTGTTATTAATAGATTGGAGGATTTGCGTATTAAAACCTTACAAGACATGGGTATAGATCTCACAACACTAGCTACATTTAATGAGCAAATATTGGCGAATGAATTAAAAGGCGTTAATATAGTATTTCCCATTGCTATCGGTATCCCAATGTTGAAAGCTGGTATTATTTTTACTGCTGGAGCCGATAAAGGTACTGTTCTTGAATATATGTTATGCAAAAAAAATTACTATCCAAAAACAATTATAATGGTTGACGATAATTTATTAAATATCGAATCATTAGAAAAACTATGTATTAAATTACAAATAAATTTTTATGGATTTCATTATGTGGCAGTATCTGCAATGCCAATGCTATTAAATATAGATAAAAAAATAGAAAAACCTAGCTTTAAAATATCTTAGACAAGAAAAGATTAGATGAAATGAAGTAATGAATTTAAAGGAAGGGTATATATGGGAATATTCTCATCACTAAACTCTGAGCAAAGAGAAGCTACTGCTATTTTGCAAATTGGAACATTCCTTGAGTACTTTGATCTCATGTTGTATGTTCATATGGCTGTAGTATTAAACGAATTGTTTTTCCCTAAAACAGATCCACATATAGCTAAGTTGCTTTCAGCTACAGCATTTTGTACAACATTTGTTTTTAGACCGTTTGGAGCCATTATTTTTGGTTATATAGGAGATACTGTAGGACGTAAAGCTACTGTAGTCATAACAACCATTTTATCGGCAATTGCTTGTGCTGCAATGGCTATTTTACCAACCTACGAACAAATAGGGATAACTGCAGCTTGGTTATTTATATTGTGTCGTATTGCCCAAGG
The DNA here is from genome assembly GCA_903822055.1 of uncultured Francisellaceae bacterium. Lineage (GTDB taxonomy): Bacteria > Pseudomonadota > Gammaproteobacteria > UBA6186 > Azoamicaceae > UBA6186. The sequence goes on from CAIJNR010000106.1 coordinate 26,006, forward strand.
ACTATGCTCTATGGGAGAAATAATGGGTGCTTTAATTTATTTAACAGAACTAATTAAAATACCGGAACGTTATCCGGTAGTAACATTCATAGGGTGTGCAGATTTTCTAGGTACATTAGCAGCGTTAGCAGTTGCAACTGCGGTGTTGTCAGCTGGTATGGAGTGGCGAGTTGCATTTTGGTTTGGTGCTTTGATTGCAATAATTGGCACTGTTGCTAGAACAGCTTTAAGGGAAACACCTGAATTTGTAAATGCAAAACATCGCCTAAAGAAAAAATTAGAAAAAACCAATGTGGACTGTTCGTTGGTTTTGAAAAAAAACCTTATAGTAAATGAAAAAGTTAATCAAAAAACATCATTAGCTTATTTTTTTATACAATGTTCACGACCAATATCATTTTATTTTCTGTATGTATATTGTGCAAATATATTAATGTACTCATTTAATTATTCTGCTCAACAAGTGGTTCGACATAATTTAATGGTAACTACCGTAGAGTTTTTGGTAATACTCGTTAATGCATATCTAAGTTATAAAATACACCCATTAAAGATTGTTAATATAAGGCTAATTATATCTGCTATTTTTATAGTGTTTGTTCCTTATTTACTTAGTAACATTACTACAGTTATGCATTTATTATTTATACAAATATTTATGTGTCTATTTAAGCCAGCTGCTGCTCCAGCTGCTGCTATTTTCTTTGTTCATTTTCCAGTATTTAAACGATTTACTTATGCCAGTTTTTTATACGCATTATCTCGTGCATTGATGTATGTTGTTACCTCATTCGGAGTAGTATATTTAACAAAAATATTTGGTCATTGGGGACTATTGATAATTTTTATTCCAATGTTTATAGGATTTAAGCTTGGAATCAGCCATTTTGAAAAACTGGAAAAGGAAGTTGCAAATAATCATCACAATATTCCATTAAATCTTGTGACCAACACTGTTGTTTTATAGGGAATTGTTGATAACACAAAGCCATTATATCATCATCCGCATTAAATAAGTTAGGTATTGTTGATTTAAAGTAGATCTCAAGACTTATAAATTGTTCCAAAGTTTCTGCAATAATTTTGGAAATTTTTTCTGGGGATTTAACATTAATAGTTTGTAGATTATGTAATCTATCAAAATATTTTATAAGCAATAAATTTTCTTTTCTTTGAATCCATAATAAATCTACTGTTTCCGCTGAGCTGATTTTACGATCTATCTTTACTCTAGTAAGGGCTTCAACTTGTTCAGCAATTACTGAACAAAAAATATCACTAATCATTTCCTTAGTAAGATCGGTGTCTTCTATTGTGTCATGCAGAATGCTAGTAACCAAAATATTTGTTTCGAAAACATGTTCAGCAACATTATAAGCTACCTCTAAAGGGTGGCTATAATAGGGTTCACCAGATTGACGTATTTGAGAATCGTGGTATTTTTTAGCATAGTAAATAGCTTTTTCAATTTCTAAAATATCTACTTTATGTTCTCTTGTTTCATTAAGTAATAAAAGTTTTGTCACTAGTCTATCTGAATAGCAGCAAGGTTCAAACTTAGTTTTCCAGCAATTTAGATCTTTCATAAAATTATTGTGGTAAAAAATATTTTATAAAAACACTCAACAAGATGCGGAACCATCGTCAATCAAATTTATCTTTATGAGACAACTTGTATAATTATAATAGTAACGATTATTTTTAGTTAACACAATAGCAATCTTATTAAAATATTTGTGAAAAATTCAGTGAATTATTGTTAATGTATTTAATAATTTTGTTCGCTATTAGGTGTAACCTCGCCGCTCGCTCACCCATTTTTCAGTTAGAAAAGATTATTTTTTTGTAAGATTTTAAAATTAAATAATATTAGTTCCGCCAAACCAAAAATCCGTCGGATAAGAGGGCTACATTGCTGTAGTCCCCTCTCCTAAGAACTGTACATGCTAGTTTCCACGCATACAGCTCAAGCCTTTATTCAGCCTCAGAAAGACCGAGCAGAGAGTTTTGGATCGATCCATTGTGCTTCACCGAAAAGATTAAGCGTAGAGATCTTCCAGTAATGATACAGCTTATTATTTCTATCTTGCTTCCTCTTGGCAAGATATTCTACATATGCTGGATCATATGGTGTTGCCTCTGATTTAATTTTAGTGTGTCGCTTAATGGGAATATAGCTTGCCTTTTCCAGGTCTTTTACTACTTTACTCCCATCTTTCTTTTCCTGTATGCCAAAGAAGATCCAATTATAATTACCTCGTCGGTGAAAGTATTTCTTTCCGATCCAATCGAAGTTTTTATTTGGATGTCTTCTTCCAGTCCAACGGCTTAGACACCGATAAATACAATCATCAACATACCCAAACGTTTTCTTAGCAACTACATGCCGATAATAGTATGCCCAACCTCTTATCTTTGGATTCAACATACCTATTAATTCATCGGCCTTTATAGTTTTGTGGGCTTTGATCAGTTGCCTTATATTGCTTAGAAAAAACAACACGTCTTTCTTAGCAGGTTTAATCAACAACTTATCCTGGTACTTTCTAATGTTAAATCCAAGAAAGTCAAAACCCTTATCTATAGAAGTTATTTGAGTTGTCTCTACAGAAAGTTCTAATCCTCTTTCTGCTAAGAATTCTGCTATAGCAGGCTTTACATCGTTCTCTAACAATTCTTTGGTAGCACCCATAACAACAAAATCATCTGCGTAACGTGCCACGTGAATTTTATGGCCACGTTTTACTTTTAATTGTTGTTGTACAGTTGCTTCAAGACCATCAAGTGCCATATTTGCTAACACTGGCGAAATAATGCCACCTTATGCGAAGTAAAATGTTATGCAAAGTAAATTTCCCAAATCCACGTACTAAAAGGGTTTTAGTTCTATTTACTTTGCATAATTTCCAAACCTACTTTAACTCAGACAGCCATAAAAGCAGTTCCTGATCTTTACCCCAATCAGGGAGACTACTATCAATTAGATCAGGACAAACATTTTCTATTGCCTTCCTTTTCATTTCGGTATCTGCTTTAGCGTAGATTTCTGTAGTTTTTAAATCAACATGCCCAAGAAAATCACGAATATATATTAGATTTACCCCAGCCTGTAATAAATGCATAGCTTTTGAGTGACGAAGCATATGGACTTTAACTTTAGATGGCAAAAGAGTAGAAGTTTTTCTTGCGCATTCAGCATGTTTTGCAATGATATAAGCAATACCTTCTTTTGTTAATTTATGGTGCTGGTTATTAGTAAATAGTGGATTTTCATTTTTCCAAGGTTTATCTAGCTTGTTTTCCATAAGATAACTCTGTAACAAGGTGACTGTATTCTTCATAATTGGGACCCGCCTAGTTTTATTTCCCTTGCCAATTAGCGTTATGACAGCAGGTGTTTGTAAAGTAATATCACGGATCCTAATATCAATTAACTCTTGTACCAGCGCTCCAGAATCATATAAAAGACTAATTAGTGTAAGATCTCTTCTACCTTTTAGCGTATGTTTATCAGGTTGTTCCAAAAGCAATTTTATTGCATCAACATTTAGGTAATCTAAAATTGTTTTTTTTGCTTTTTTTATAGGAATAGCAGCGATCTTTTGGAAATAAAATATACCAGCTGGTTCTTCTGCTTGTATATATCTAAAAAAAGAATGAATCGCAGCAAGGCGTTGATTTCTGGTAGAGATGCTACACTTCCTATAAGTTTCCAACCATCCTAAAAAATCAATAAGTCGTTCACTTGAAAGAAGATCGATAGTTAATCGTTCAGCTGGAACATTTTTAATTTCTTGATAATATTTAATTAAAATTTTAAATGTGTCACGGTAAGAACGAATGGTATTATGGCTAACATTTTTTTGTGTTGGCAGATAAACTGAAAGAAATTCAGTAAGATGTTTTGCAAAATCAGTTGGTTTCATTATTATCTCCTTCTAATTTAGGAATTATTTCTGAATATTTTGTTTCTATTTTCAAAATTATGTCTGGAAATACATCTGCAGTTAGATGCAAGTAATAAGCAGTTTCTTTAAATGAATCATGCCCCATATAAGTCTTAAGTATTGGTAAATATACGGTCAAATCTTTTTCTTCTTTAGTCCATTTTTTTAAACAGTGAACAGCATAGGTATGGCGCAGATCGTGAATGCGTGGACCTTTACCTCTGCCACCATGAGAAATTTTAGCGCGCCATAAAAATCTACGAAAATTATGATAAAGATTCACAAGCGTCATTGGTTCCCTACCAAAAGCTGGGAAATAATAATCCTCTGCAATTTGATTGGGATGTACTTTTTTTGAAAAATCTCTACAGTATTTCGTTAGAGAGTTAGACATGGGAACTAATCGACTATTATCTTTTTTGGAATGACTGATAGTTAGAATGCCATGGCTCAGATCAACATCGGCAACCTTTAGAAGCCTTGCCTCTGAAGCTCTCAGCCCACACATATAAATCATGCGGAAAATCACGGGCATAATATGATGTCGGTATGGGCATTCACAACAATATTGACATTTATCCGTCTCTACAAAAAATCTTGCCAGTTCATCAATAGTAAAAATATATGGCATATATTTTTCTTCTGCAGAATAATAACCTTTAGGAATTATATAAGCTTTGATACCTATAGAATCCAGATATTTTCCAAACTGGCGAATGACGGAAGCGCGTGAACCTTGATTTGCTTGAGCTTCATAAGTTTTTTTACTACACCAATCCAGTAATATTTCCTTTGTAAGTACGGTAGTCTTTGGATATTTCTGTAGTGTAAGTCTATCAAAGCATCTTAAACGACCTGCATCTGTAGTATATTTATATCCAATAGCTTGTTTTAGTTCTATATAATTTTGAATATGATCTTTAAAAGGGCCTGTATAAATAATATTACTCATGATCAGCTACCTCCTCAAAAGCAAGAGAACATTCCTTTAATTTTTTTATGCCCACCTTTAAGTAGATGGCGGTTGAGTCGGTATCTATATGTCCAAGAATATCTGAAATAACAGAAAGAGATGTGTCCTTTTCAAGAAGCATACTAGCCATAGTGTGCCGCAGTGAATGCATACCTCTTTTCTTTTTTAGAGTAGGAATATGTGCTAATTCCATGTATCTTTTAATCAACTGAGTTAAATGATCTCCTTCTGAAAATGGTCCAAATGGTGCCATATGCTTTACAAATATGTAAGGACTATCTATTTTAGGCCGCCCATATTTGAGATAATCTATAACAGCCCAACCAAGCTCTTGTGTTAGTGGAAGAGATAAAGCAGTTCTTGTTTTAGATTGAGTAAAAATCAGCTTTTTATCTTCCCAGTGGCAATTCTCTATTTTTAGATTTTTAATGTCTGAACAACGCATCCCTAGACAGCAAGCTAGTAAAATTATGGCATAATCACGCTTACCTGTAGGACTTCCTCTATCAATTGCAGTGATCAGTTTTTTTAATTCATCTACTGTCCACACCGATGGAATACGAGTCTGTTTTCTTGCCTGCACCATTGGTATTTTTGCAGCAAAATCAACTTGTATTGCTTCTGTTATTAAAAGGAATCGACAAAATGTGCGTATAGAACAAATATTCTGTTCCACAGTTTTATAAGTATAACCTGCTAAGGTTTTAATATAAGCGTGGATCACTTCAAGTCTAATTTTTTTACAATTTGTAATATTCTGTGAAGCAAGATAATCCATAAATCTTGCAGATTGTTTAACATAATGATCTACTGTGATTTTAGAATAATCTTGATCTATACAATATTTTTTAAATTGATCACTGAGGGCAATAAAATATGGCTCAGTAAGTATTTTTTTTTGCTTGTAATAACGACGTAAAATAGTATTATGTAATTGAAAATCACCAATCATTCGTATAATACGTAGTTCTTGAACCTCTGCCTGTGAAAGTGAATCATTAAAATCTTTCTCAAAAACATGGAAATATTTTTTAACAAAATCTATTCCCAACTGTTCAGAATATGATATTTCACTTCTTTTTTTTGCAAATTGAAGGAGCATTTGCCATCGTCTGCGATAGAATTTCATAGAACCATCGGTGTAACCAAGGCGTAACATTTCTTGCTCTAATTCATGGAGTAATTCAACTAATGATTTATTTTGCATAAATTATATCTCCAAAGATGATTAAATAACTTCTATTATTATCTTCGGAGATTATGCAAAGTAAAATCTAATAAAATTATTGGTACTAATAAGGATTTGGCAAATTACTTTGCATAATTACTTTCTTCGCATAAGGTGGTTTATGCAAAGCTTTGCATAAACCACCTTGAGGAGTTCCCTCTGTTGTTGGAAATATAGTTTGTTTCTCCATAAATCCAGCCGTTAGCCACTACTTCAATATTCGTTTTTCGATAGGAATATTTTGTAGTAACCATTGGTGTGAAATTTTGTCGAAACAAGCTTTGATGTCACCTTCCAAAATCCATCGCACTGATGGTTTATTACATAGAGCTTTGAAACAACGTTCTACGGCATCTGCTGTAGAACGATACGGACGAAATCCATATGAATTTGGATCTGCTTGTGTTTCTGCTATAGGTTCTAACGCCATCAAGTATAGTGCTTGCATAGCTCGATCACGCAAGGTTGGAATACCTAACGCTCTTCTTTTGCCATTACGTTTTGGAATGTATACCCGCTTTAGCGGTTGTGCCTTATAGCCTCTTTGTTTGAGACTTAAAGCCAGTTGCAATTTATCAGCATCACACTGATATAGTTTTCCATCAACACCAGAAGTTTTAGCTCCTTGATTGCTAGTTACTCTTTTTACCGCTAGTAGTTTTGCTTCTAGCGAGTGAGTTAATAGCCATTGCAGAGCCTTAACTTTATTATGGCGTTGTTCTTTTACTGCCTTTGCGATACGCATTTGTAGTCGATATACATTTAGTTCCACCTTTTGCCACTTAACGTCGCGCCAGGTAGCTGAAGTTGCACTAACAGATTTATATTCTGTTATCATTTGCTGTTTCTTCATTAGTCGATTCTCCAAACTCTCTCGCAATTAAAGACCAGTTGAAAGTAGGCACGCTTTCGCGTCGCGTAATATTACGCTGTCCAGCTCATTACAAACTGGCATTTGCTTTCTCCAACCTCCTTTATCCGCTAGCTCATCAGCATATTTCGCAATATGCCTTCTCTCATTTCTGAGAGGAACTAACGGACTTACTCTGTTCCGCCTTAATGACTGAATGGGTTAGGTTCCTTCAGTGTGCCGGTAGCTATTTGTCTGTGTTAAAATGAGTGAAAAATACTTTAGCCTAGCTACATACCATTTTGGTGCAAGCTTATCAGCATCTTTAGCTTGTTGTCAGTCTCGACACTTTTCGAAAATTCACTTACGTTAACCATACCATTCAATGTTAGTCCCTCACCATCTGATGCTGATCGTGTTGTGTTTTCCTCGCGGTTAACACTCCTAGCCTTGCGACTAAAGGGTTCCATTCTGCTCGGAGCTTCACACCAGATCGTTACCAATCTCGCATGTCCAAGTAACATACCGATGACAGAACATCGGGTTATATGATAGACTCCCTGGAAGTAGTGATTTGTAAGGATTGCTTGAACACCAGATGGTTTTCAAACTTTCCCTGATTTAATCAGGATTGTCTCGCAAATTAAATTAAATCACTTTTTCCTTTTATCTATAACAATCATTAAAACAGCTTCAGATCGCACATGCACACCTGACGCACCAGGGTGCATTTTTCAAATGCGCTGCAAAAATCAAGGTTTATTTGCTTTTTGGTATGCACTTCTAAATGGTAAAGTTGTTATAAAAATTATTATCCCAAAGTATCCCAATTATATCCCAAATCATCCCAAAAATAGTTATTTATAAATTATTGATTTATAAAGGATTTTTAACTATGTTTTTTTATAATGAGATATCTTGGGATATAACTGGGATACTTTGAATTATTTTTGGGATGCTTTGGGATATAATTGGGATACTTCGGGATATATTTTATAGCCTAATTAATTCAATTTTAATACAACTTCTTTTGCTTTAGACTTAGCATCTTCAATTAATGTTGCACCATCACTAACTGTTTTACTTATTAATATTTCCAATAATTTACAGGCGATAAATTGATGCTCTATTGCAATCTTTTGAATTTTCATTAATGGCTGAGCGGAATTATTTTGATCTTGCAAAGTAGCCTCTTCAATTATATTTCTGATTAGCGGTATGATTTTACTTTGTAATCTAATCGCTTCACTTTGTAGCCAAGAATAAAGTTCTTGTTCTAAAACAATACACAATTGTTGTTCTTTATTTTTGTTATGATTAAGATTTAATTGGCTGAGTAAATCTTTAGATTCTTGAAATGCTGCATTTCTTAATTCTGCCCCTTGCTCTTGAGTCGCTAATACCAATCCTTCTATTAGCTTAGCTGCAAAAATAATATAACCCATCTCAGTTCTATAATTTTGGGGCTGCATATATTTTTGTTTATTAATTTTTAATTTGTGATCTATCTGACCATGCTGCATTTTGGAGTACAGTAGATCTCTTATAAATTCTGATATCGTTATTTTGTTTTTTTGACAATTGCCCACGATCCAATTAGCTAGGTGATCGTTAAATCTAATACTGATAGTTTTCATCTGGTAAGCTCCTGTAAATTATCCCTTTTTATGTTTAAAACATTTTGTAATTCGGTAGTTTTAGTTTGTTCAATATTATTTTTAGCAAGTTGTGGTACTGCGTTTTGCAACGACCTTACAATCGAATCAGCACCTAAATGTTTTAACACATCATTAAAATCTACTTTGTTCATGCCAATAATTTTTTCTGGGTGAGCAATCGCAACGCTCAACCCTCGTTCTAAATAAAAATTAGCAGCCGCCATTAATGCTTTATTGGAAGCAGCACCAACTCCATCATAATCGGCGCATAACACAACTTTCTGGGTATCTGCTGGGATCAGGACTTTGCTAAGATTAGATACCGAAAGTGTTGCAAAAACCGCGTCTAGTGGTTTAGTTTGGGCGATACTTAGGGCTGTCTCGATCCCTTCTGCTATATAAATAGTCCCTGGAAATTTACCTTGATTAACAGTCACCGCAGCATTGGCCATACTACCTAAGTTGGCTTTAACTGTTGCTGGAAGTGATTTACCATCAGTATTTAGATAGGTATCTTGTAGTTTGTCACCATTTGCGTTTAAAAAAATCCTAACCACGCCCTGCACTTCATTCTGTCCATTCTTAATTGGAGCTAACAGTGCTGGTACCATCCGCCCTAAATCTGGATGTTTAACTTTGGCACAAAATTTAAAGTCTTCTGGAATGTTACCAATAATTCCTCTAAATTCTCGTAAATACTTTTCAGCTAAAGTGCCATCAATTGGTATCCCTTGATGATAGATTTTTTGGGCAAATTTAATTTTTTTCGGATCAATCGGATCTATTTTAACTATGGCAGCTGCTTTTGGCTTATCTATATTTTGAAATAATTTATCAGTGTCAAGGTTTAATTCTGTAGTAAAATTATGCATCGCAGTTTTAAAATCACAATTAAACTTATCGATATACAGCGATAATAAATTTTTACCACCGACCCCTCTTTCAAAATCATGCCAATATCCAGCTTGAGAGCCTTGCAATTTAACTACCAATGAGCCTTTCTTACCCCATCTGGCTTCTTGGGTAGTGATTTTTTCTGGCTTGCCTAACCAGTTGGTTGTATAATTAATTACATTAGCGTGCAGCTTATTAACTACTTCCTCCATCGTCACAAAGTTAGTATGTAAAGATTGTTTTGGAGGTGGTTGTTTGTGATCGGCTACAGATTTACTGGCTTTATCTACACTAGATTGATCGGCTAAAGATTGAATGGCTTTCCCTGTTACATTAGATGTCATGCTGGCAACTTGATCTCTTAATACTTTAAGTTCTTTGGGAGAACATAAATATTCGGTAGCACTTCTGGCACCAATTACGGTTTGCTCTAATGCATGTTGATAGCTTTCGATATGATCAACTAGTAAGGTTACATTGTCGCCTCTCGTTACACTTACTAAAAATTCGCTAACAGATGTAAGCTTGGGAATGGCTGACGGTTTGCGAGTTGTTGGATCAGAGCAGACACGCCACATTGCTTGACCATTAGAGTATAAATCGGTTGGTGAACAACTTAAATCTACATTAAAGGTATTAAGTTCTCTATCTTGCACTGTGGCAACGCCATTTTGAACTGCTAAAATTTTTGCCCACTGAGATTTTAAAACCTGGTCTTTAGTTATAACCACATCACCTTTTTTAAGATCGCCAGATATTTTTTCTTGAGAGTAAGCACCACGAGCTAGTGCTATAGTGTGTAGCTTATCTGCGCCCTGTGCTACAAAAGCGGTTGCAGCATAAGCATGATCCCAGTGTTGATTATTAAGCTCTGTTACATTTAACGATAGATCTCGCCCGTCTTGCAATTTAAAATCTACAAGATCATTCTCTTGTTTCATTACAATTGCGGTTTGACCGTTATAAATACCATGCAAATTATTATTACGGCTCCAACGAATGCTGTCATTTTGCATTAACGAACGTTGTTCTTTAAAATATAGTGATACCTGGCAAGCTTGGGTGTCTGGTTTCCATAGAATAGACTCTGAATTTTTACCTTGTAGCACTAAAATCTTTTCTTCTAAATTTTTTTCAATTATTTGATAATGCTCGTTAAGTTTAACCTCAAGACCTCTTGGTTTTTTTATAAAACACACCCAATTATTTTCGTTAAAGTAATAAATATTTTGTTGCTGCGGCTTAGTTAAACTAATTTGAGTTAGAATTTCTAAATTAACTTCAGTGCCGATTAACATGCCAGATCTCTTTAACTCATTTCTAATCAATGTATTTACTATTTTGCGATCTTTATGTTCCGGCGTAATTAAAATGGTATTAGCTTGCTCTGATCTAGATTTTTCTAAATACAATGAGGCCATTTTTTGTAATCTTGCATTATAATCTGGGATCTCAATTAAAGAATCAGCTAGTTTTTCTAGTGCCTGAGGGATAGCATCTTTATAAATTTCTTGCATCACCTCTAGAGTTTTGGCAGATTTAAACCTAACATTTTCTAGCATCGCAACTGATCGCATCTTAGATCCGAGCATTAAATAAAAAATTCTGCCAGCTTCAATCGATTGTAATTGACAATAATCACCGATCACCACCATCTTGGTATTTAATTGTTTCATCTTATTAATAAGAGCTAGCATTTCAGCGGTCGAGGCAAAAGATGCTTCATCTAATATAAATAATTTATTGCCACCATACTCGATTTTAGCAAGCTCTTTATCAACAGATAATAGTCGTTCACTATCTATTAAAAATCCGCGCACGGTATAGTTTTTAATCCCAGCCTTGGTTAAATTATCATAACTGCCCTCTTTTAAGCGTTCCTTGGCACCAGTCGTAACTGTTAACCCAATAATTTCGTAATTATTAGCGAGGCACTGTTTATTTAACTCTTTCAGCATGGTGGTTTTACCGCTACCAGCAACGCCTTGTATGCCAACCACTCTATCTTGAGTAGTTAAGATCAATTCTATTGCTTGCTGTTGACCAGCAGTTAAATTTTTATTGATCTGAGGTGCGTTTACGATTGCAGGTAGCGTATTTTTTCCACCCAGTACTTCTTGTAAACAAGTTTGTTCTAAATTAATAGTGTATTGCGTGGTAACCAAGGGTTGATCAATTTCTTTCAAATCAACAGGATCTTGAGTGGCAACTACGGATTGATCGATTTGTTTTAAATCAACAGGATCTTGGATAGTTACAACCCCATCTTTGGTTGTCACCAAGATCCGCTTAACGGGTTTAAGCGATGATTCAAGTGCTGCATCTAAGTGAGACTGTAATATTTCTTTCGGCACCGTAATTCCTAAGCTAAATAATTGTAGCTTTAAATCTTTTAACTCAAATACTGCATTACGCTCTTGGTAATGTTGAATTGTCCAATGTAGCAATACGTTTGCGGTATTATTTTGCCAATCATGCTTATCAATTGATTTTCCAGCATTTTCTAAAGCTTGATTAAGCTGCGGATGATAGCTTAAAGCTGACATGGGTTGCTCTATTTGCTGATTTAAATTACATTTTTTAATCCCATGATCAATTAAGGCACTGATTGCAGCTTGAGGTTTTTGGGTTTTGTATGACCAAATAATTCTAGTGCCAAATTGCTTAGCATAATTTTGCAATCTATTTAATTGTGTGGCTGAAATACTGCTATGAAAATCTAAGATCCAAATTTGTTTAGAACGCATCAGTTGCATTGGTGTCAAACCTTGATCACCAATCTTGCCCGTCCGATTCTCGCAACTTAACAAAAATCCTTCAATAGTCTGTGTGCGCTTGATCCCTAATTCTTTAGACAAGTCCTTCAATCGTTTAAAAGTTTGGGTAATACCAATCGGGCAAGCACCATGCTGGTATGATATTTCAACCAATGGTTTTAATGTTTCAATATAATTTTTAAGACTAGAACTGATTACTACCATTTGGTTGTCGCTATTGGTTAATAATGTTTTTAAACTAGTGCAGATCGCATCATGATAATGGATGGCTAAATAATTAGCCCCAAGATTAGTTACCATCGGTAACACTTTATTTTTGCCTTGCTTCATATTTAATACATTCAGCATTTCTAAATCACGGGCAGCTTGCGTTGTGCATAAATTATCTTTTAAAAATAATAAATCACCATTTTTAAATTGTTCAGCAATAACTTTGTCTAAGATCATTGGAGCGCCGCTATTAACACTGATCCCAGTTGCTAATTTCTTTAGTTCGTCAATATTAAATACTGACTTCCAGACACTAAGCTCACAAGCTGCCTGATTGACCGCCGAATAAACTAAATTATAAGGATTGAGCGGAGTAACCGATCCTCTTGCTGCTGCTTGATTGCTATATTCTTTTAACCACTCGATACTAAACCCACATTTTTGTAGCTCAATCGTCCAATCGGATTCTAACTGCTTGGGATCAATTTTTACTTTAGCGTCTCTAGTATTAAAATTGGCTATTTGGGCAGCTTTAGCTCCACTTAATCCTAAATTATCTAATTCGGTAACAATTTGTTCTCGCCGTTTAGACATTTGATCGATTAATATTTGCGAAAATGCTTTAAGCTCAAACAACCCAGTGTGAGTAGTTTGGGTAATTTCAAAACCTCGCGTCATTAATCCTTGGGCTAATAGACCACGATAAATAGCTCCAAACAGCATCTTATTGTCGTATATTTCATCAAAATATAATGTTCGCCAGTGGCCGTCATCACGTTTAGTGGCATTCATAATTACCGTATGGGTATGTAAATTAGGATCTAAAGCACGCGAATCTGTATGCTCGAATTTAACTGCCAATAAATTTTTAGTTTTTTCAATATTAACTTGACCATCTGATTTTAATCTAGTTGCTCCATAATGTTCTTCTATATATTTAAGAGTTTCATCAACAGCCAAGCGATGAGTTTCAAATATTCTTTCATCTTTAGTAATAACTGCTAAAATTGACACTGATTTTGGAGCTGAAAAAGTTAAATCATAGCCTGGTCGATGCACTTGTTTATTGCCTTTAAGATCAATGTCTGGAGCTAATTTACCTTCTAATGCGGCTTTAAACTGTTCTACACTACAACCACCGGATTTACCTAACAGCTTAGCACCTTCACCAAACCAAACACCTTGCGATCCATCTTCTTTAGCATAGTAATCCTCTTGATAGTAATCAGTGGCTTTTTTAGCTGATTTTAAGGTATTCATTGTTAACATCTTATGACCACATAAAATAAGTTATTTCATTAATTACATAATAAAAGTAATACCTAAGTTTTATATATTGTTCATCAAGATAAATCAGCACTAAATCTTCGATCCTTTTAATACAACCTATCAGGGTGGTTTCTTTTTTAAAATCGGCCAACGCATACGAAGATATGTACATCATGATTAAATTAGCTTCAGGCATTTTTTGACTAGCTGCTTTACGATACCAACGTGCTGCTTTTGCGTAACTTTTAGCAACCCCTTTGCCTTTTTGGTACATGCCACCAAGGTTGAATTGTGCATAATAATAATTTCTGGTGGCAGCTTTCTGGTACCACTCAACTGCTTTAACATAATCTTGAGTAACGCCATCACCTTTTTCATACATAAGCCCAAGATCAGCTTGGGCACCTAATTCTCCTTGAATAGCCGCTTGTTGCATTAAGTCAAATGCTTTTTTATGATTTTGGGGAACCCCAAGACCTTCTAAATACATAGCAGCAAGAATTGCTTGAGAACCACGATGGTGATCCATTGTTGCTTTTTGAAGCCATTCTATTGCTTTACTATAACTTTGAGTTACTCCAATTCCCTTTAGATATGCAACCCCAAGAAACTTATACGCATCTAAATTACCTTTTGCAGCCGCTTTTCGTAGTAACTCTATCCCTTTTGTTTCATTTTTATTTCTAATACTATCCAGATACATAAACCCTAATGCAGCCATAACCTCAGGATGCTCACAATCTGTAACTTTTTGATACCAATATATGGCTTTATCATAATACCCACGATCATGGTTACTATTCATATATATGTCCATATACTTATTACCAAGTTTAACTTGAGCATCTACATTACCTTTGGTTGCAGCTTGCAATAATTTTTTAAATTCTCTATTGGCACCAAAAAAATAACCATGACTAATATTAACTATAACTATTATAATTACCAAACCACTTGTAAATTTAAATTTGTTTCTTGCTGTTAAATTCACGGTTATTGTTCCCTATAAATTGATCGTTAAAAACTTATCTCTGCTATTTGTGTTTCTTTTTCATAACGATTATCTCCTTGATAATAGCTGCCGACTTTAGAGGCTGACTTTAAAGTATGAATAGTTAACATAGTGCTGTACTAAAAATCCATCTCCATGATCGTTAATTGTTGTTTAACTGTTTTTTTAGTTTTAGCTGGTTTAGCAATTGTTGGTGCGATTACAGCAGTTTCTTCGCTACTACTAGTTTTATTAACTGTTGATGATTTAACGTGTTTTTCGATCAATGATAATTCTAATAATTTTCTGGCAACCAACGCAACAGATAAAATCGGCCTTTTTTTAGCCATTAATTTAATTTTAGTAACTGGAGTGTTTTCTGGCAGTAACATATATGCTTCACAATCATTTAATTTTAAAAATTCGGTATCTAAAATTAATGGTTCTTTGCGCCTCTCTTGCTGTACCGATACTCCATCTCTTATATCATTAGCACCATAAGAAAAACCTTCACGCTTTTCGATAATTTCTCTTTGACCAGTTAATCTGGACATCCACATGGCAGTATCTGGACATTTGGTACGATAGCAAAGATTAGTGTTGTACATTGACAGCAAAGCTTCAGCTTCATCACGCCCATAAATAGATCGTAATTGATGAATATCCTGAAAAGCTGTCACATTACATACGCCATATTTACGGCCTTGCGATAATAATACATTTAAACTCGACAATCGATGTAAACTTGCTAATTCATCAACCAACAACCAAATGCGCCGATCAAATGATGGTGTTAATGATAGTAAATTACGCGCCGCAACATCTATCCACACCGAAATCAACGGCTTTAATGCCTCTAGTTTATCAGCACTAGTTGCAATAAAAATCCAACTGTCATTTTTTTCTTTTTGGATCCAATCTTTAATCGAAAATAATTGTTCAGTGCCTTCATCTGGCAAATATAAAAAAGATTTACAATAAGTAGCGAGTGTTGATTTAATCGACAATGCCATCTTTTCTAGTGATTCAGCAACTAGCACTTCAGCAACCGTTCCTTGCAGTAAATTATTTAATGAATTATCTGCACTAAACATTGGGCGCAGCAATGCTTTAGTATTAGTGTTCCCAGTATCTTTTAATTTATTGGCAAGCGTTGAAAAAATAGTACGCGCTGAATGGATCCAAAATGGATCGCTACCAGATAAATGTAGTGGCATAAGAGATGCCGCCATTGCTTCAAAATCCGCTAAATCTTGCCCTTCTTGCCAAATATTCCAGCTTGGACTTCGTTTATCTAACGGATTTAAAATAACATCACGGCCTTCTCTATAATAATGCTTAATAAAAGTACCAGAGTCATCATAAACAATTGCTTTTTGACCTCGTTTTCTTATACGATCCATCAGTTCCATCATACAAACAGATTTACCGGAACCAGTAGTCCCAGTGATTAAAATATGTTTGGTTTCAGAGTCTTTAACTAACGGCACCCCTCCAATATTTAAATCCGAGCATTTTTTATGTTTCTTAAGAAATTTTTTTAAATGTTTTGCCTCTAAAAACAATGCACCCCGCACATCTTGATTGACAGTTTGTAATTTGCCTCGATAACGCAACAATATTATGCAGCCAATTAAAAATAATCCTGAAGCCTTTAAACTGGTTAATAAAACATATTGGATCGCAATTGAGAAATTATTTAATTGTTGAAGTAAAAACCGATGACGGATAAATTTATTAGCTGCCATCGTGATTATATTGCCAGTTGGTTCTTTAACATGATGGAGTGCTTTATCGCCTTGGATCGCGATCTCTAACAAAGCCTGAGCATAATTACCCAGCAAATACCATTGATATTTATTGGTTTTTTGCTGAATATAAAGACCAGCAACGACTGTATATAATAAGAATGATAATAAAATTAATCTTTTTGACACCTGCCCAAACATCCGAATAGCGTGCATAGTTGTTTGACCACCACGAGTAAAATTTTTAAGCATATAGGTGGCTCCCGTTAGTTAATTGGTAAATGCACCTATATTGTTCTAATTTGTGGTGTGCTATCTTATAATAAATGGTGTGGGTTAATTGAATTATTAAAACTGGAAGATCACATATGGAATTTAGAACCTTATTAAGCAAACCTAAATTCATGGCATTATCAGGTTTAATTACCATGGGTTGTAAGCTTATCGTTGCTGGCAGCCTGGCGATTGTTATGAATTTGTGTATAACAGATGCATTATTGTTTTGGGGATTTATTTTATATCCAATTGTAGCCTTAATTCTTGATGCAATTTTATATTTATATAAAGATAAAGTTTGGACAACATTACCTGATAATGTACCAAGCGAGTGGGAAACAACTCCTGAACAATTGCTAGAATACGTTAAACATTTACCAAAAATACGGTTAATGAGATTTTTAACCTGTTGGATTTTGATTCCACTAGTTACTTCTAGTGGAAGTAGAGGATGCCTATTGCTAATTGAAGTTTTAAATGGTCTTGCAATAGGGTTTTTAATTTGTTCATTATTTGATGTAGTTTGGGTAAATATTTTTAAACTTAAACAACCAGCCTTAATTAGAAATAGTGTTGAACAGCAAAAAAATCTTGCTTTATGGAATAGACGATTAGATGAAGATTTTAATTCTAGAATAAGCGAACAGCTTGCAAGAAATTGTAACGCAACAGCAGTAGGTAGTTCTGCTTGGTATGCACAACAACATTTCAATTCTAGATGATTACTCATTGAGTTTGCTTTTCCCCATTTAAAAAATTTTTAAATTTTTCTGGCAATAAATCTGCTCCATGCTTACCTAATTTTTTAGTAGCCTTCCAAGTTAAATTTCTCTTAGATTGTTCTTGATGATTAGCTGCCTTATGGCTGTATTCATTCTCTGCTTTTTGTTGACTATTATTTAATTCTTGCTGAGCCACTTGTTGTTTGTTATTAAATTTTTCTTCTAAATGAGGATCATTAACGCCAATCAGACCTTGTTCTTGAGCCGTAGCTTTAATTGTATTCATGCTACTTTGTGCGTGATCTTTATTCACATCTGCAATAATGTGTCTATTTTCTGCGTTATAATCTGATTGTAAATTGCTAGGTGAACTTGTTCGTATTGCAGAAGGAGTAACTGGCAACACCTTGTTGTCTTCTACAAATATTTTTGCATATTGGACTGCCATTTCTGGATCGTGGGTCATAATATGAGCCGCACCCATCCTGCCTATGTGACCACCACCAGAGTTATCTGCTGGCTGCTCTGCTAACCAATCAACAAATTGTTGGTTATAATTTGCATTAATAGATGCTGATGAGTTTTTAATTGCTGTTGCTTGCTCTTGATAATTTTTAGATTCGGTAAAACTTTTATGGGCTTCTTGTCTCGTACTATTGGACTCATTCCAAGAATGATTCAAACTATCGGCTAGCTTTTTGCCTTCATCGTCATGCTTAGCAAACGATTGATTATGACTCAATTGTGATGCATCTCTTAATGATGTTTGAAAATCTTGGCTTTTAGTAACTTCTTGAGCTTCTCGATAAATATTTTGTATATCAGCACTACCGCTGATGTTTGCGCTTAGTTTGGCATCACCACAAACTGACGTTAACATACTAAATGCTTTCTCAAGTCCAACATTAGCGCTGGCTGCGGCTAACATTTGAGCAGATTGAACAGCATTTAAATTATGATCGTCGCCAAATTTTTTAACAATCTGTGCTGATTTATTTAACGCTGCCGTTTGCTCTATAATTTTGCCATCCATAAATTGATTATTAAGTTGTTTGTTATTTGCAATATGCTTAGACAAATCTACACTCTTATTTAAAGTATCTGCCATGTTTTTAGCAGAAGATTCTGTTTGAGTGAGTCCTGCTTGATGGCTAATCCCAGCTTGTTTAGATAATTGGGTACTTTGCATCTCAGCAAGATTTACTGATACTGGTACGTTGGAGTTACCAACGTTTAATATTTGTTGTCCATTAGCAGTTGTGATTAAATCAGTACGGCCATCACCTTGATTAAAAGATCCACTTCTATAACTTGCAGCATTACTATGATTTAACATGCTGGTATTAGAACTTTGCACGTTGCCATCACTAATGTTCCCAAAATTATAATTACCAGAAGCGGCTTCTGTTGCGGCTTGACTAGCAACACTTTGCGTTACTCCACTTAAAATGCCAGGCACACTTACAAATGAACCAACCCCTTTAATTATGGCAACACATAAGAACGGAATGCTCATAGCTAAATATCCAGTCATTGCTGCAATATCGGCATTAACATTCGACAGCCCCACGGAACTTGCAATAGTGACGCCTAATTCATTAGATACTGATAATGCTGATATTGATTTGGACCTAGCCGCCATCGTCATAATATAATTTAAAATTGCATAAAGTGGTGCCCAAGTTTGTAACCATAACAGTACGCCAACCCAATTTTTTAAAAACGTCCAACCAAACGGTAAAACGGCAAGTGGCACAATAAATAAAAAAGCTGCATAAGTAATGGCTTCTAATACGGCTTTCATGGTGGGCAAGGTTTCAGCGGCCATCGCACCTAAGGTTTCATAGTTGGAACGTTGTTGTAAGTAAGCACGCCTTACCGCAAAATTAGGGGCGTTGCCTAAACTAGTAGACTTTTGTTCAATGCCATCAACTACTGCATAAATCATCATATTTTGTTTTAAAATATCTTGGGCTGATTTTGCCATATTGGTTAATGCTTCATAGGCTAATGGCAAATGTTTTAACAGCTCGACTCGTGGATTTACATAAGAATTTTTACCAAATATTTTTTTACCAAATATCGTAGCAGTTTTATTTAATTCTCCCTTCCACTCGTGATTAAATTTAGCAACTCCTTCTTTACAAGTTATGATGGATGGTCTTGTGGCTGGTTGATGTTCTTTCTTTAAATCTCTCCAAACAAAAGATCGAACCGGGGACGCATTAGTGGACACTAATTTCCAAATATCATCGCTATTACGCAAATCGTCTATGGTATATTTACGACCCAAGAGGGCATCATAGGTTACACATTGTCCAACAAATTGCCGCATGTTTTCAGCTAAATCTTCATTAGTAATTCTAAAGGTTCTAGCTTGTTGTAATAGGTTAGATGCAAAAATAGTTCCGGTTTTTTGGTATTTTAAATCGTCTGGCAAGGCAAATACTTTTTCTACTTGCTGAGTAATGATGTTCCCGATGGTACTTATGCGGCCAGCAACCATCGCGAGTCCATACGGCACATGCTCAACTTTTTGATGATAACGACTAACCGGATCTACAATCCAAACAGTTGCCTGGGGCACAAAAAATAATTGCATAATTGCCGTCATCGGAATGATCCAGCCATTAATGGCTCGCATATAATCACCATAAATTGCATAAAGAGCTGCCCATAAACCGCCGATGATCATACTAAGGCGAATTAATGGAATATAAAGCGTACCGGAATGCGAATTTAAACAAATCGCAATTGCATCAAATACGCCTTTTAAAATTTCACCATTACCAAAAGTTACGACTGAATATTCCATAATGTTTCCTTTTAGTACCAATTATTTTCATTAGCTACGCCGCCTAACATCACATGCAATTGTTTTTCAATAACTTGGGTTGATTGAATAAACGATAGAATGTTGTCCATTTGCTGAAAGGCACTAGTGCGTCGCATAGCAACTCGCTCTCTTGCTAGCTTTAATTGCTTTAAAAAGAGATCTATTTGTTCACCTTCAACTTGTACGGATTTAAGATGAGTAACGCTATCGTGTACCAAATCGATAATATCCATTAAATATTTATATAAAATATCTAACGCAATTAAATCGCCATACTGCTCAACATTTAACGGTGAAGTACCTTTAGTATAAGCAGTCGTAACATTTAGCATTTTATAAACTGGCAAGCGAGTCGCATTTAAAAAATCTTTTTCTACCTCGGTGATTGCGGTATCATCATAAATTTTATCGATTAAGGTATTTAGGGTATTATGTACTTTGTAACGAAATGCATTAGCTGCTGGCAAATTGGTGTCTTTTAATTCTGGATGTAAACATTGATCTTTAGTATCACATATATAAACTGAAGTCTTACCACCATTTAACAAACCATTTAATACGCTATCTTGATCTAGATGGGCTGGTAATGTGGTGGGCACATACTTATCTTTTTCCTCACCCTTCTTGGTTTTCTCAGAGGCAATGATCCGATGATTGATAATGGAACCAACCAAAGTCATAAAAAGTTCTGCTAATTCTGGATCGCTTTTTAAAAAAGCGTTATTTTGCAAGGCTTTCCAGGTTAAGTTAAACTCTCCAACCAACATATTTTTATAACGTGGATCAGATCCGAAACTCTTCAGAGTGTTATGCCTACCACCTTTAGCGCCACACTCATGCCGAGCTGCCGCCCAATCTGACATGCCACCCAAATCAGTACCCATAGTTTGGCATAAATGCTTACTTGCTTGATCAGATTTTGGCCACACTCCCCCTAACATCGTAGCTGCTACCTCACAACTATTAATGTTTAAATTGTTAACTTTAGTGGCAATTGCATTTATTTCATTATAGAGATTATAAATTTGTGGACTTAGCGTTTGGATCTTTAGCATAAATGCATAGCTTAAGGTTGAGCTACCAATACTTTTTAAAGTATTAACTAATTCTTTACTGCTAACATGCGAAAAACCACCAGTCCAAGCATCAATCCCACCACAACCTGCTCTATAGCCTGGCATTTGCATAGTTGCGAGTTGTGCGCTTTTAACTGAATTGCGAGCCGACAGACTGCCACCAGTATAATAACCAGCAGTTTGATCTTGAAAAGCACCGCTAGTTGATACATTACTCTTCATTCCAACTGCATTAAAAAACCCTTGTAAATCATTTTCAATCGTAGCATGCGCTAGATTGCTAATTAATATGATGCTTAATAATTTTTTAATCATAGTTAAATCCTTGTGGTGACAACGCCATAATTCTAGTTTCCATTTGATCAATTGATGTCAACCCGAAAGCGACTGGTAATACATGACCAGTTGCAGGATTAACCGCAAACAAACTCGGTAGGGCTGTAACATTCCACTTTTCAGCCAAGCCATTGTCTGGCATAAATTCTGAAAATTCTGCAATTCCTTGGTTGTCTAAACTAATTGGAATCACTCGCCAATCATATTGTTTAGCAAACATTGCAACAATTGGAGCAAACTTATGACAATACGCACAATTACCACTAAAGAAAAAGAATAAGCCGTATTGATTTCGCAATTGATAAATAGTATTTTTAATCTTCGCTTGTTGCTCGTCTAAATAAATATGTCTAGCTTTTTGATTAACCGGGAATTTAATAGTATTGTCTAAATCTGGATTTTGATAAACCACCTGCATCCACACATCTGAAAACTTTTGTGATTGATCCATTAAATCTTTTTGTAACAACTGATATGCTTTAACATTTTGATAGCTCGGATCCATGATTGCTTGATGTAATACTCTTTCTAATTTTTGTTGATAAGCTTTTATCTGCTCAGTTGGGGTTTGTAGCTGCATATTCTTTTCTTTGGTCGGATCTGGCGCAGCAGGATCTATATACCAATGCCAACCTTCAGCATGATTGTCAAAAAAAGCTGCATAAACATTGCAACTTATGCCAAGGATCATAAACATGCTAAAGACTATCTTTCTTTTCACCGATCACTCCTGTTTGAGCAACTGGATTATTGTTTTTTAATCCAGCTGCAACACCTTCCATATGTTCTGTTATTTTATCGGTTGTGGCTTTTTGTAATGCTTGCACATTGGGTGCTTTATATTTTTTCATTAAATCTTCAAATAATTCGCTAAAGTTCATCTTGGACAAATCAAGTTTTGATAATTCCTCAATACTTAACGGCCGACAATCAGGACATTTAGCGTCCCCCCAGCCTATATCTAATTGTGGCCTTCCTTGCTGTTGTAAAATCTTAGCAAATCTCGTTCCAAAGCAACAAAAGCTGGTTTTTTTGCTAACACATTTTCCTAACACTTTTTTGGAACAATAGGTATCCCCCACTTGATGACAAAGATTTTTGTCTCGCATTTGTGCCAACTGTTGTTCTTCTGGTTTGCAGTTGGCAAGATGGGCTTTTACTCCCCAACCTTTCATCCGTCCACAACAATCTTTAAAATTTATACAATTGCGACTACATTTATAGGGATCCCCTTTAAAAACTTTTAAATCATAAGGATTTTTTTGGGCGTTCATATCTTTTTGTATTTCTTGTAACATGCTAAGTTTAGCCATAACTTCTAGCATGTCACCATTAGCTTGATAGGATTCATCGTGACAATCACCAGTTAAACAAAATGCACTACCAATTGGTGGTTTAATTTTACGAACAGATATTTGACCATCAGGACAACTATATTTTTGCTCATAGATCCAACATTTATTTTGCTTGAACTCTTTACAACGAGATCCTACTTGAGTGCAACCTTTAGCACGAAGGGCACTACATTCGTCTTTAATCATTTTACAATGATAAATTTGTTTATATTGCCAATCATCCTTAAACACAGGATAACCATTAATATTACGAGTCTCAGCACCGATCGTTACAGCACGCTCAGCATATTGGCATAAGCCTTGCTCTACTAAATCCTCAAATTGTTGACAATCAGTCCATTCATCAATAGATTCACCCTCATAAGTAGTATGATCTAAAGTGATATTCAAAGCGGTAGAACTTGTTCTCACGGTAAAATGATCACCGCCTTCTGAGATGCTTCCGCTATTAATTTTAAATCCTTGAATACGATTACAATCTATATTAAAAACTTCACCAGTGAGACTATCTTTACCAGAAAATCCTTTGCAAAATTGATCTTTAAATGAATTAATGGCTTTTGGTAAAGTAATTAAATAGCCATTCAGTTTGTACTCTCTAGAATAAGATTTACCACCATGTCCAATAACAAAATTTTCATGATATTGCGCCGCAAATGGCAAGTGATCAACCGTTAGCGTTACACCTTTAATTGGTACATTGACTGTGACTATCCGATTTTCTAAACATTCGTAAGTTATGTCTTCACCTCCTTCATCACAAGTTTTTTCGGTAGAACCTTCTGCGATGATCCCTTCTTGCTCATCAGCAACAGTTAAATCATCAACCACTTCTATTGATTTAAATAATGGATCGGTTTCAGGATCGATTTTAAATCTTGGACGAGTGCCAGCTACTTCCTTTAAATTTTGTGCAACATCATTGTTGGCAAGTGCTGCTTGGGATTTTTCTTCTAGCAAATTTGGTTGTTCATACAAAGAAGCCTCACTCGTATTGCTACCTGCAAATCCTGGCACTTCTGATAAATCAGCATTAATGATAGGATCAGTTGTAACTTTTCCTTCCATAAAATTGTGAGCCTCGATTGCAACCTCTTCCATCTCATTCGCCCAAACATTGATACTGATTAAAAAAATTAACAACCACCTCACCTTGCCTCCAATAGCTTAGTTTTGGCATACCCAAAAGATATGTTGCCAGCGATCTGGTGATGAATATTACCAGCAATCGCCAAGATAGTTGGCACCCTTTCGATTTGGTATTCTTTAAATAATTTAGGATTGATTTGGGCAACAACTTTAAGAGCTTGTAATTTTGCAGCGGTTTTTTTAAAGCTACCTTCGACTAGTCCTCGCATAACTAAAGTGGCATTTTGATTAAGCGACTCTAAATATAATGATTTAATTGATTCTGGCGGCATGCTGAGCGAGATAAAAATTAAATATTGGTTTTGATCTGATTTTATTTGCTCTGTTTTAAGATCTTGTTGGTAACTACATGTTTTGCATTTATTAAATTCTGGATCTAAATGATCTTCAGCATTTAATGACATCTTAGCAAGATCTTTAGTATATGAATTTTCAAGGGATTTAATGAATTCTTGCTCTTCAATTGGAAGTTGCATATTTTCAATAGTACGAACTAATTGCAAAGCATCCTCTTCAACGCATGCCGTCGCTAGGTTGGTAATTAAAATCAATAAAAATCCTATAACAGGCAACAATTTCTTTTTCTCCAAATCAAATAGCCAAAATCTTCACCTTTATAAGGGTATTCTTTATTAGCACCCCAAATACTTTCGGATCTACCAAGTGGATGGCAATTTTTAGTGTCAGGGATCGGATATAACATCTGGGTTTTATATTGGCTTTTGCGAATAATTGGCATTGGATATTTATCACATAAACCAGCTTCCCCCATATAACCCCACAACAAACACTCTCGATGTAATTTGGCGATCATTTTTTGTGTTACTAGCAAACTTGCTTGTACCCCACCAACATGGGCACTGATGCTACCAGTAAATGGATACAAACTACCTTGACAACCACCACACCAAAATAATGGATCTAACGGAAAACCAGAGGTAGCTGCCACACAATCCGCAGCACATGCAGCTTGTGCAATTGGATTGGCAAATAGCACAACTTCTGGGTTAATAATAAAACTAGTTTCATCATCATCCCAAAATGGATCAAGTTCACTAATATAAGCTAGATCAAATGCGGTTTTTTCTAAACACATCAAATCCGTAAGCACTTCTAACCAATAAATCACTGGATAAATATACCAGTGCACTTGATAAAAACTGTGTTTTAATGAACGCTGACTACCACCACCACCCGTTGCAACTGAACCCCTACCATTTAAACTACTTCTATTAATCAGTTGCATACCACCTAGATTTACCATGCAATAAGGAGTACGAGTGACATCAACTAAACGTACTGGCTCCCAAAATGAGATCGGCACACCAGGAACAGGTACTGGGCTTGGTGGTCTTAGACAGGAACAAATTAATCGACGAGGATTTGGAGGATCTTCTCCTTTAGATGAAATATTCATGCCGCCCAACGTTATTGGAAATACGCAACTCCAACAAATGTCACTAATAGGGTTGGGAAATTTACCATGGCACTTAGCTTGCACTTCAAATGTTAAACTGAGCATAATGATCCAAATTGTTATAAAAAAATTATTTTTCATGGGTTAACAAAATTTCCTCAATTTGTAACATTTGTTCTTTTTGGCTAACTCTTGCCGGAATTTGCTTGATGCCAAATTTTTTAACCAATATGCCGTTTTGATCAAAATAAAATGTTCTTTCATGTTGTTCGCTTAATTTAAAAGGTGCACCACTGGTTAAAATAATTTTAGTGTTGCTGGAATTTTGTTTGATCGCCCAATCAACTTGCAACTCGTCATCACCATCAATCAAAACCATTGGTTTTGTAAGACTATGGATTGTTAATGGATTTATGATAGTGCCTTTTTTAGCGAACACTTGACCATTATGATCAGTTAAATCACGAGGAACGCGTATTGATGGATTATATAGAAAGACTCTAGGCACTGTGGTTTTAACTACATTTGCTACCGGATTTGGTCTTTTGATTTTCTTTATGATCTTTTGTTGGATATTAAGTTGATGCCGCTTAATTTCGCCGCTATCTTCTAGTGTTTTAAGTTTGGTTTGAATAGCTTCTAATAAATCTTGTTCAATAATACCAAATGTTTCACCAAATGTACCAAGGTGATTAGCCGCAACGCTTGATGATCCAAATATTAAAATTAAGATTAATTTTTTCATGTTAAACCAGTGGGACAACCAGTCCCTGTAATTTGGATAATGGCACAAGCCCCAACTCTTGATATCTTGAATCAAAACTTTTGATATGCCCAGAATATAAAAACACGTACTCTTTCGGGATAGTTTGAGCAGGAGTTGCATGTAAATGCCTGCCATCAGAGGTTACCCTGCGAGGTACACCAATTTTAAAATCATTAACAAACATTTGGTTATTTTGATCGTACCAAATGCGATCACCCTCTACCCCAATAATTTTTTTAATAACTTTACCGTGATACCAATCGCTCCAGACAACAGTGTAATTATTGATCGCAGGCTTTATTGGCAAAATCTGCAAAAAATAATGTTGCGATATAGAATCTGTTTCGCTGATTAAAAAACGAACTTGCTGACTGATGGCAAACACCAAACCAACAGATCCAAAAAACCATATAAATGCTTTAAACAATTCTTTTTTACCAATATATTTTGTCAACATAAGATTGTTTTATCCTATTCTGATTTAAGTGCGTCTATAATATTAGATGTATAATCAACTGCCCCACCCCAAACCGCACCTTTTGCCAGCAAAATCAAGTTATGATCTTTTGCATAACGTGCCACAGAGTCTTTAATTTGCATAGCTAAAAGTTGTAATTTTTCTGGTGGTAATTTGCCATTAGGATACAGTGCTCCAATTTTTTGCGCTTGATTAGTAACTAAAAGTTGGCTATCAATAAATCCAATTTTAGGTTTTGGGTAAGTTTGTAATGTAATAACAGCTACACTTAAAACACACAACCATAATATGGTTCCTAATATTAAAACTTTATGTATGGCTTTTTGCACGTTCCCTCGCTTGTAACAATGTTTCTAAAACTTCGGTTAAACCTAAGCCTCGATCTCGCAATTCCTTAATGGCTGAGTAATCAGCGGCTTTTGATGAGTATAACAACCCTGAATATGGGTCTAAAAGTAATCTGCCAATTGCAAATCCATGTGAACCATAAATCATAATTTCTGAATATTCACCGTGTTTGGTTTTAACTGATTTAAGTTGTGTCTCCATCATTGGAGTTAATGAGATCCGACTGGTTTTTTTTAATTGCTCAATAGATTCTGATTTTTGCGATAACAAACACATCCAATCACTATTATCAAAAGCCGCTTGCGCCGCTGGTGTGGCAAACAAGTCATTAACCGATTGGGTACCAACCACTAGCGAACCATAATATCTACGTAACCGTCTAGCTAGGGTTTCGATAAACACGCCACTTTGAGCACCACGCAGTAAATCCCAAGCTTCATCAAAAACTATAGTAAATGGTGTTTTGCGATCACCTAAAAATACCTGGTTGGTAACATTAATAATAAACATCTGCACAATAACTCCTTGCAGATCTTTGCGCTGTTTTAGTTCTTCAAGTTCAACCACAACTAATGGATTATCTAAATTAATATTAGATTTACCGTTAAAAAATCGTCCATAGCTGCCATCAATGGTAAATGGATATAACATGATACTTAAATCTTTAGCTTTTTGATCTGGGTAACTCGCAAGACATTCAGCCACGCGCGTAATATTTGCTTCTTGTCGATATTTATCCCACGCTTCTCTCGTTGCTTGCTCTAAAAGAGATCCCTCTAAATCGTCTACCCCTCTAGTAGGTGCTGCCATTAAAATAAGTACCGACTTTAACATAGCGAGTGCATCTTGGGTTACTTCAAGATCATCCATCGGTATAGTGCTAAATGGATTTAAACAAAGTGGCGTTGCTGGTTTAAATTCAATAAACTGTCCCTTTAAAAATAGACAAGTGTTTTCGAAACTACGCCCAACATCCATAACAAACACTCGACCACCAAAACCAAGAGTTGTAGTCATTAATTCCTGCATAAACATAGATTTGCCAGCACCGGAACGCCCTACCACGCATACATTATAATTACCAGCTTGGTTATCAAATGGATACCAATTCATAAGTTGGCCACGCCTACCAGCTAACAACATGCCTGGCGTTATAGTACCTTTCCATTCGCCTTGCATTGGTAACAAATTAGCCGATTCGGTGGAAAGCGTAGTTTTTAGTTTTTTATGGTGCAATAAAGAATTAACTCGATCTTGCGACCACATCATTGGCATACAGCTTAAAAATATTGGTAAATGAAAAAAGTTATTAGGACTAAGCTTCCATTCTTTACTAAAATATAAATTTAATAAAATTTGTTCACAGATGGCTAAATTTTTTTCTGTAGCAAACAAAATTACACTAAATTGAGTTTGCACAATCCGTTCGCCCTTGCCAATTTGCTCCCGAACAAAACTTAATTCCTCGGCTTCTCTTTGGATTGAAGGTAGATATTTACCAATTGGTGAATTTGCCTGCCGCTCAACGTAAGTAGCTTTAGTTAAAGCTTTAGCTCGAGGCGCACCCTGTTTTGGAATGTGAACCCCATAATGAATGATAAATGGGCAAGGAATTTGAGCAAAATCTCGATCTTCATCACCAATTAATTGTCCCATCGCATGTAACGACCAAACCGTTGGCATTTGCGTTGCCTGATAGGTGCGAATGTTAATTTTACCTTGATTTAAAACTAGCAAATCTTTACCAACAGCAATATGAGTGCCGATTTCGCTAATTTGCTCACTGATCTTTTGCAAATTATTCCAACGTTTTAAATATTGTTCGGTTTGATCAGGATCCATATTGATAATACGGCTTAAGGTGTTAATTAATTCATAAGCGCTCCATACCGCAACAGGTAGCCCTAACATCTCTAATGTAGTTTTGAGTTGATTTTTTAATTGGTTGATATTTTCTAAAATAACTGGGTTATTGGCAGTTTGTTGAGAAAAACTAATCAAGCACCTAAAATTACGTAAACTATATGGTGAATTAGGAGATTTAAAGGCGAAATTCTTTAAATGCTTAATTCGCATTTTAGCAATAGAATGCATAATAGAATTGGAGCGCAACTCTTCCCAACGATCTAAGCAACCATCTATATTAGGATCAGCATATAACATGATTTGCAAACTACTGCCTTCCGGCAATAGGTGTTGGAATAATCCACTTATTTCTTTTTGCATTTCTTCAGATGAACCAACCAAGGGTGGAGTTTCTAAAACAAAGCCAATACTTTCCAGATTAAAAAATAATTGATATTTTGGATCGTAATGTTCATAAGGAAAAAAATCAGCAATCAGATCAAATTGATTTAAATGATCATATAATTCATCGAACCTGGACTGGGGTTTAGAGCCAAAATCCTTTTCTCCAAAAAATTTAAACAGTTTTTCACCACATTTTGCTAACATATCTCTTCCTTATGAAACTTGCCAAAATCCCGATCTTAAAACCGTATGCACAACTGATCCTTCATGAAAATGCCCTTGCTCATCTTGGCGTGGCGCCAGCCAAATTCTTAAATATTCTTCAGTAACTCGTTTAACAATCACATTATCTAAACTAATAACATCTTCTTTGATCGAGATCGCAGAGTTTTGTTTGGTAGTAGAAGCTTTAACAGATCCATTTAGCTTGCCGTCATTCAGCATAGTATTAACTTCAGTAATCGAACGACAACCAACACCACCTGCATATTTACAATCAAAAGTTTCACGAGTCGTTGAACACCCAGTTAAAATTAAGCATAACCATATTGTTATATTTTGTTTAATCATCTGTTAGTTCCTTCATTTTTGAATAAATTAATCTAAGCCTTTAGTGTCCACAATATTTTGCACTTGTTGAGATCTCTTTTGATCCCGAATTTTACTTAAAGCTTGGCGTGCACTGCTATCCGCAAAATCCATCCCTTGAGTAAAGACTAAATCCACACGGCGACCTGCGGCCACTTGAATTACTGGCTGCATTTGCTCAGCTCTTTTAATATAAAAATCCGCATATTTATCCAACGCGCCGCCCATACCATTAGCCGCACTTTGCTTAAAGATTTCATTAGTATCTAAAGCATTATTTTGGGCAAGCCCCGTCATTGGTGAAAACGTAATCGGAGTTTTAGCTTGTCCTAAAAATTTACCAATGTTACTAAAGAACCCACCAACCATAGCATTTCGCATACTCTCGCCTGCTCTATCTACGACTGCTCCCCTAACGCCAGCTCTACCATCTTCACCTGCCACGTAACCTTGAATACTGATCTCAATTACTTCTCCGGTTTTGCGCTCTACACAGCCTAATTTTTCCAGCCGCATAAAAACTCGTTCACTTGATAGATCGCCGTAAGACGCAGCCAAGACATGACACCCTTCTAAATCAGACTTAAAGCGGCGCGGCAAGGTACCAGGATCTGTTAAACGCAGTAAAATTGGTCGTGGATCACTAGATGCCTGAATTGAAGTACTAGCATCCACGCCGCCCAATAAAATCGCTTCAGCAAAAGCACCAGCTGGGATTGTGTTATCGGTCGTTTTTAATGGCTTAGCATTTAATCCTCTTGATAAACTGATCTTGGTTAACTCTTTAGATCTAAAGCTTGCAGGGATCACAGCAAAACTTGACATTGCTGCATCATTTGCTGGTAATGGTAAATCGCTAATGTTTTCAGCTTTCGTAGTGTTATAGATCTTAGCCAAATCTTGTTTTAAATTATCAACTGCTGGCATACTACTTGAAAATGATTCTTCTTTTTTCGTATTTAATTTCAGTAATTGTTCTAAAGTTTGCTCCATAGCCTCTAAGCGTTTTTGGGTAATTTCAGCTTTAGCAGTAAAATCATGCACCCAAACTTCTTGAGGATTGATCCTGCTAGCACCTGTGTTTAATTGTTTTGGAGAATGCGTTATTTTAGTATTAAAAACTTTTTTAGAACCTAAAATAAAACTAGTAACGAAACATAAAGTTACGCTAAGCACAATAATTATGCTCCACAACAATAAATGCTGTTGCTTTTTAATTTTTTCCAACATGTTAATTTGATCCCAAAATATACAAATAAGTTTTTTCGTTTGGTGATAACAAACGCTTTTGCAGACTTAAGGCTAAATCGCCATTTTTAAAAAAGGTTTTTTCTTGCAATTCTTGAAAATTTTTAGAATTATTTTTAATCAACCATACTCCAACAAGATATGATCCTGCTTGATAACTTTTTACGTAATGCAGATTAAACCCAGCAATTTTTCTACTTGGGGTGATCCTGGTTTCCACAACAGCTAATTCTCCTAATACCGCTTGCTTCATAATTTGGATCTGTTGTTCTTGTTGGGTGGCATTACGTGAACTAAAACCTGGGATCAAAGCGTCCGCCCCTTTATAATTCTCTGTAGCATGTGTTTGTGGTTTAAGGATCAAGGTGCTGGCCTTTAGTAGACTAGGAGTTAGAGTTAAATCTTGAGTTATGCCATTTTCGGTAATTAAAGTAATGCTTAATGGCTTGTCACCATTGTCAGCAGTTGGTTTAATAAAGATCTGCCCGGTATGTTCATCGGTTTGTACAACAAAAGTTCCTTCATCCCCAAAGACATTTACAATCCGATCATTAACTACCGTGATCCGATTCATATATTCTGAGGCAATCTTAGCAGAGAGTCTCTTATGTTCAATGATATTTAAAATGTTACTTGTAGCATATTGAAGTGCCGCCTTTTGTGGTAACACAGGCTCTAATTCACTAAACACCGAAGTGGATGCTATTAATACAATGATCGGGAAAATATAGAATAAAGTTTTTTTAAGACACTTCATCATCACTCCTTTGTTCAGATTTAATCATTTGAAACGACTCTAAAAACAACCGACCTTTTTTGTGAGAAAAACTAACTCGGTATGTTTCTTGAAACTGCGATACTTTTTTAGCTCCAACATAACTTGCTAAAAAACCACTAACATCAATCGATAATGGCTCCACCATTTCGATTGTACTTGGCGTAAATTGCAGGCTTAATTGTTGTTTTTTTAAACGCTTTAGATCTTGTAATAATTTCGCTTTAAAATCACCATACGATCCTGGCAAAACATAGCGCAACAAGATTTCACCTTGCGGCAATATATTGGCTTCAGTTACATCTAACATTAAATGACTAAAAAATAGTGCCATTTCTTCCAAGTAACTATTAGAAAATCTGTCGCCTTCAATCCAATAACTTTGTTTTAATTCCGGTGGGCTTAAAATTATTCTTTCTTTTTTAAAAAACAACAATAATGTTTGCAACAAAATAATGATTAAAAATATAACAGCGAGGCCAGCAATAATATTTCTTTGCACATTAAGATAAGTTAATCTTTTTTGATAAAGAGTAAATTTCATAAACTATCCTATATACTCACGAGCGCAAGAAGGCATTAATGACTTAAACCTACGATCTTGTGGTAGAAACCAATACTTAACTGCTTGAAATTGGCCTTTGCCGAAATGCTGTTGATATTTTTTACTTAACCAAAAACTAAAAACACTTATAGTTAAACCTAAAACCACCTGATTAATAATTAACCCAACAAAGCATGGCACGATCAGCATTAACAGCTCACCTGTTGTCCAAAACAATATTTTAAGTGGAGTATCGACATGATTTAACACAATATGTCTTTTCATTTGCATGATTAATTCCTAAATCAAAGCGCCTGCGGCACCAGTTCCCAGGTATGCATCATATAAATGAATGCCCGCCGTAAGGCCAGCTCCTATTCCAAATGGAGTTAAACTTCCTCTAAAAGCTGAAAGTATGATTCCGGATGTTGCCGCACAAATTTTAACTACCATCATCCAACCACCAAATATTTCTGATTTCAACGCGGCAACTGGTGCTTGCAGTTCAGCAACCGTTATAGCCCAGGTTGAATCTGTAAAAAATACCGATAAGATTAAGGTTGAAAACATCGCGAGCAACATAGTTCTGCGATGATTTGATTGTGCGTTAATTATTAGATGGTTCATAAATAAACACTCCTTGTATAATTTAATATTTTTTAGTCGCTTAATTATTCATTCTCCAAGTACTAAAAATCACTAACCCTTGTTACTTGCTTGAAACGTAAGTGGTTTCATGTTGGTTTTCAATTTTATAACTAACTTTGTTGAGTAAAAAGATTGCAATCTAAACAACAGTCTTAGTGTAATTGATCTTTTTGGCATGTGCAACTTTAAAGTTATACATACATTTAAATTGACTTGCACTTTGTGTAATACTGAGTAAATGGTGAATAAAAAACTAGAATCATTTATAGAACCATGCTAAATAAACATGAAACTTTAAACTTTTACTGTTTTAGGAACTTAATTTTGACTAAATCACCAATAGATTTACAAACAAGAATCCGCGATGGATTTTCCAAGCGATTGATTTACATACTAAAAAAACGAGGACATACCTCAACTAAAGCACATAGCGGCGTTAGTGCAAAAGCAGTTTCTGAAGCATTGGGATGCTCTTTTACTATGGCTAGGAAATATCTTGCCGGACAGTCTTTGCCAGAAAACAAAACTATGGAGGTATTATCCAATTGGCTTAATGTAGATGTTTGGTGGTTGTTATATGGGGATAAAGATTCTCCCGCCATCACTACGATTGATAAAGGTCTATTGGCTGATATATTAAAAGCATCAAAACATGTTTTAATTCAGCATCAACAAAATTGGGATCATATAGTAGACAGCATTCTAAAAATTTATGACAGTATTTCTGAACTAGAAGGAACCAAAGAAAACAAAAAAAACTCTATACAACTTATGTTAGATTTCCTATTCAAAAGCCTATCTACTTCAAATTAATTTTCAGTATACATTAATGTTTTTAGGTTAGACATTCTCTCTGGAAACAAAATACCATTAAGATGATCTAGTTCGTGTTGAATAATTCTAGCTTCAAATCCGTCTGCTGTTCTTTCTAGCAATTCACCATTTATAGTTTGAGATTTAAATTTTATACTGGTTGATCTGGAAACTAATCCTCTGATATTAGGTATGCTCAAACAACCTTCATAGAAATCATTTGTCTCTTTAGAAAAAAAATAAATTTCAGGGTTAATTAAAACAGTTTTTTCAATTGCTTTAACATCAGGGTAACGTGAGTTTTTACTAAATCCATACGCAAAAATTCGCCACTCCTCCCCTATTTGCGGCGCAGCAATTCCTACTCCACGATAATGTTCTAAATTAAAAAATAAATGTTCGATCAATTCATTTAATTCTTTAGTTCCAAAATGATCAACAACCTTAGATGGTGATTTTAAAATGGAGTTTCCAGCCTTAACTATTGTTGCAGCTTGCATATTTGTTCTATACCTTCTAATGATATCTGTGATTTCAAGCATCGTAATTTATTAGTTTTATAATAAGTAATATATAAAATTACTATACCTACTATGCTGGACAAAGAAAGATATATACCTGGAGAGATCTTGTTCCCAGAAAATTCAATCAAAGCAATAGATACGACAGGAACTGTGCTACCAAAAATTGCCATACTAGTATTAAACACAAAAGAAACACCAGTATATCTTCTATTTACTGGAAAAACTTTTAATAATACCCCAAACATTGGTGCAGCTATAAACGACACCACAACACCAAAACAAAAATGCCCCAAAATAATAAAAAAAGGTTGACCACAAGATAACAACACAAAAACAGGACATCCAATTATTAAACAAGCAATTAACCCTATTAGCAATATTTTTTCATGTCCAACATGGTCAGACAATTTACCAACAACAGGTACTAAGCATGAGATAAAACATAAAGACATACTTGATAAAAATAAACTTTTTTTCAAGCACACTCCCATGGTATCTGTTAAATAATTAGGCAAAAAAATAGTGTACATATATATTGGAACAGCTAAAGACATCACTAACAAGATCATCAGTAGCGCATCATTCCATTGCTTGTGAAATGTATCATAGACTGGACGCTCGCTTAACTCGTTACTGTTTTTTGCTATCTTAAACTCCAAAGACTCTTCACCATTTATACGTAAAAATAAAGATAGAGTTCCCAATATAATTGACAACAAAAACGGTATCCTCCACCCAAAGTCATGCATCGATTGTTCCGTCAAGCAAGAAGAAACAATAAAACAAACTAGCGAACCCAATAAAACACCAAAATATGAACTAGCAAGCACTAAGGAACCAACAAATCCATTCTTATTGGTTCCAAGGTTTTCTGACAAATATACTGCTACTCCACTTTGCTCGCCACTAACTGCAAACCCTTGAATCAACCTACAAATAATTAATAATATTGGTGCTAGCAATTTTATTGAACTATATGTTGGCAAAAGACCGATACATGCTGTTGCTATTGTAATAATTAAGATTGATTGTAATAAAGCGATTTTCCTTCCGCATTTATCTCCAACATAACCAAAAATCATTGCTCCAATCGGTCTTGTAAGATATCCACTAGCAAATACGCTAAACATTAACAACTTGGAGATAAATTGATTGTTGTGTGGAAAAAAATTTATAGCAATATATTTTGATAAGTATGCGTATATAATGAAATCGAAAAACTCCATTATATTTCCCATTAAAGCCCCAACAATAAACCACCTTTTTGTTTTAAGGTTGTCCATGCAAATTTAACTCCTGTTGTTGAAAAAATTGTTTTTTCTAGATATAGTTGGTGGTTGATATCCAGCAGAATATTGTTCGTAAATAGATTTTATTTCTGAGTAACAATAATCCCCCATATCAACAAATGTGTTTTTATATCTTTCTATAACTTTTTTTATTTCAGGATCATTTTCCTTAGTCGCAAAAGAATATAACAAGTAAAAATCTTCTATTTCTTGTACAAATACAAATCCAAAATGCAAATTGTTTTTAACTTCTTTCTCTCTTTTAAGAACAGATCTCATTGTGGGAAAATAACAATCATCCCACCAATAAAATGATTTATTTTCGTAAGTGTTTGGATGTATTGATGAATCATATAACCAAAGATCACTACTACACACATTGATTCCAGTGTGTGGTGTGGAAGATAAAAAAACCATTTCGCCAGATGGATTAACAATATTAATGGATAAATGATCAATTGCATTTAATCCTAATACTGCTGAATAGGCTTTTTTAATACATTTATACTCATAAAGAGATATTGATAAAATATCTTTATGTAGCTTAGGTAATCGATGATGCTGTTTAAAAGGATCAGCAGTTGTGTTATCTCGCATAATATCCATATATCTTGTTCCTAAAACCTAAACACCTATTATTTATTCGTTAAGTTTAATATTCATTAAATGTTACAGAAAAAATATAACTAAAAACATCACCACAAGCGAATCATAATATTAATGTCAGGTCTAAAATCTACAGTATAAGTTGGTAAAACATGTTTACACTAACAAGTTTTGCGATCTAACTAGCTCGATTAATTTATAATTATCCATTATTCCTGTCTTAAGTTTTATAGAATCAATATGTTTCCTGGCCGTAACAGGAGAAATCTTTAAAGTTTTTCCGATCTGTTTATACGGCATACTTTGAGACAGATAGTATAAACATAATAATTCTTGATGAGAAATATATACATTGTCCAAAGTACCACTTAAAAAATAACGTTTAATGTTAGATTGCGCATAAATACTTAACGATTGATTTGAATTTTCATCCAACACTTTGGCAGAAGAAAATACTCCTTTAAACTCTCCATATGCTTCATTATTTATTATATCTGCTTCCTTCAAACTGTTTTGAAAACAATTGATAAAACTCAAAAAAACATTTTGATCATTTAAAAATAAAGAACACAATTCTTCGTTGCTGTTGGCTCCAACAAATGCCCAAGTTTGTATTGCTTTCTCTGTTCTTCTTATAACAGTTAATCCATTACGCAAATTTATATCATGTAATGCTATCCCAACCTGATCGGTAGGATTGTTTGGCCAAATAAAAAAATGATTATTATTTAACTTTGCCTGATGCATTGATGTATAAAAACAATCACTAAATTTCCCCAGACTTAAGAAAACATCAGCCATATTCTGCTGGTTAGATAAAAATCTTGCTTTATTTTGATTTGCCAACAGTTCAATGTAAACAAATTTTTTAATCGGATACTTCATAATCAGCGGTTGAAGAGTCTCTTGTACAAAAGATGTATTTTCATTATGAAACGCTACTGCTTGATTGTTGTTATTGTTCACAAGATAACATCTCCATCTGTTTAGGATCAAATGAAGGAGTGCAAGATATAAACATGGTACACCTTATTCCTTGTAATGTATGCGTTTTTCCTGGAGATACAATGTACATATCTTTCTCATTTAATTCGTACGTTTTTTCGTCTTCTTTTATAATCAGTTTACCAGAAACAACAAAAAACAATTCCGTAAACGTTTTGTTAACTTTTGGTCCAAAAATACCATTAAGTTCCGCTATAGCACCATCCATAGGCAAGTTGTGTGGGTCATGACACATATCATAAACCGTTAAATTATTATTAATTTCATTTTTGCTCGCATTAGCCCATAAAAATCGCATTAAAAACTCCAAAAAACATTCAATCTATAACCTTGTTTGTTAAAACACCTTCACTTAAAATTTGCTTACGTTTTTGCGGCCACACAATAGTGTTAAAGTATTCTTTCGCAAGCTCTAATGCTTTTTTTCTTTTTGATACTTGATACAGTTTTTCTGGCATACCATTGGGACGAATATCATTGTCTTGATTAAAGCTAAAAAGTTCTTCATCTGGTAATGTATCTAACCATTCTTGCAAAGCAAAGCTTTTTGCCATAGTTTCCATCTCTAACAATTTTAAATTCTTTTTTTCTTGCGATAATAAATATTCCTTCATAGATTCTTCACGAGGCGTTAAAACTTTGTCTGGAGTTTTACTAGAATACGGTTGTCCTTTCTTTAACAAATAAGTAAGGACTACCGCAGGAGGACGTTTAAAATCATTTGCTGCGTTGTTATATTTTAAATCAAACGCTAACGAGTTTATAGAATTTTGAATAATTTCAGCAGATAAAGATAATTCTGGTTTTTGAACATATTCTCTATGGATCTGTATTATGTGAGATTCATCAAAACCTATTTCTGCTAATGAAGAATAATCAATATGCTTAAAATCTTCCGGAAGGTTAGTAGTATTATTAATATAACTACTACTAACTATAGAACTGGTTGTGTTTGGTTTTGTGTTGCTTTCCGTACCTAGTTTGTGTCTGGTTTGTGTAAATGATAGAGACAAATCATTATTAAATAGTTCTTGATATACTGGATCTGGGATTCTAAAAATAACCCATCCAGATCTGCCGGCCTTCACTTCTTCCCTAATCAAAAAATTTTTTTTAATTAATCGCGTTAATGAAGTTTTTATGCTGCCTTTTTCAATAGATGCGTTTTCATGAATGCTTTCTATGTTTAATGGAGGAGTAGTTTTTATGCCCTGTATTTTACATAAATCATATATATAAAAAAGTAATTTTCGTTGGCTGCCGACTATGGTATTTACATTTATTTTTACAGCAGTTTGTTGAGTTCCATTTGTGTCTATATTTGTGTCTGGTTTAGTGTCTCGTTTGTGCCCTGTTTGTGTCTCGTTTGTGTTAAGTTCGTGTTGGGTTTTTGTTATGTTTGTGTCCGGTTTGTGGTTCAATGGAGCGATATTTGTGTCTGGTTTGAGTCTTGTTTGTGTTCTGTCCTGGTAACTGTTACCAACAGGTTGCGATGTCTTGAGTGAGTTTGCTTCTGGTTGTTTACCGTTATAATTGGAGTTTAAATTTAATAAGGATTCATCACTGCTACTTTTGGTGGGGTGTGAAGTATCAAGTACTTTTTCGGAACGATCTGGGTCATCAAATGGCCTGAAGTGACTATATTGTCTTTTGAAAGTCTTCTTTGTAGCATTTAAGTGCTTTTGAAATATTTCATCTGTTAAAGCCATTTAATTTTACCCACCTCTATGTTCGGGTTAATTCGTTTGTTTATATCAATGTTTTTCTGGGGAAATTTTCTTCCACAGTGCAACCATCAATTCAAAATAATCTTGAGAAAGCGGACTGTTAACGTCATGCTCTATTACACTTTTCCGCAATAGAATAGCTTCCTGTCCTTTTACTGCTCTTCTTATTGGGTTTGGTATAATATTTTCTCCGTATTCATTTAAATAAGCCCCATAAATTTGCTGGCTTAATTTCGTTTTTTCTAAAAGCGTAGGAACAAGAAAAAAATGTTCCCACGATAACTTCATTGTGTCTCTAAATTCAGACAGAGTTGTAAGATTTGTTTGAAGGGAATGATATGTGCCTATTTCGCATCCAACTGGTGATATAACTACATGAGCGGCAGTTAGGGCATTTTCTATTAGCATGTTCCAGCTTGGAGAATTATCTATTACTATTACATCATATTGCGATAGATGGCTTATTATTTTATCTTTTAAAATATACTCTCTTCTTTTTTCGTCTCGTATTTTTTTTTCTAAAACATTTAGATCTGGAGTTTCTGGTATTACGCTTAAAGTTGGTAAATTAGTGCTTTTTATTACTTGTTTTAACGGAGCCTTCTCATACAAACTGTGATAAATACCTAAATGTTGATCGCTAGATTCTTCTAAACTTTCGGCTTCTATTGGCGGAATGCATATATCTGTAATAGAGCATTGTATATCTAAACCAATAATTAATGTTTTTAGTCCATTGAGCGCTAATATTCTTGCTATATTGTATGCGAGAGTCGTTTTTAATACGCCGCCTTTTGCAGTATATAAACAAATAATTTTTTGGTTAGCAGGTTTTTTTATAAAGCCAAATTTTTCGCCTATTAAAGGTAATTGTTCGGTTGTCCATAATCTAACTTGCGTTTTACCTCTTTCTTTGCGCGTTGATAAGGGTATTTCGCCTCTTTTCTCTGCATTAAATAATGTTTGTTTGTTTCTTAAATTTAATTTAAAAAGTTTTTGTATACTGGTAGAAGTCCATTCGAAATCGTCCATTTTACCTCTCCGCTAATTGTTAGACGTTTATATGTACATTCTATATTAAAAACATAAAAAAGCAACCGATGTTAATTTTTTTTGTTTTATTCAAAATACGCAAACACCTCGCTGGAGTTAGATAAGAACCCAAGAACCAGTTGTGTTCCGTTTATGTCTATATTGTGTCTGATTTAGTGTTCCGTTTGTGTCCTATTTGTGTTCCTTGGATGGCAAGATTACATCGAGGAGTTTGTTTTGAAAAAATACAGGTAAGGAAGCTGTTTTTTGTTTGTGATTGGGTAAATTATTGCAAAAAATTTAATGTGGCGTGTCTGTTTTGTATGTGTTTTGTGTTCCATTTGTGTCGCAATTGAACGCGGTCTCACATTATAAGTGTGTGATGTTTGTGTCATGTTTGTATTATGTTTGTGTTCCAAACATAATAGTTATAGCTGGTTTGATTTAACGCTTCCATTAACTATTAGTTATTAACAAAATCATTGGATAGAGTTGTGGGTAAGTAATTCTTTTACTGATTTTTTCAATATTTTTCCGCTTGTTCATTTTTTGCTCACCAGTAGATAAATGTTTATAACTAACCAACCTGGTTGCATTGCTATAAACATTTGTGCGTGATAGATCGTTAGCAGAGCAGAGCAGAGCAGAGCAGAGTAGGGAATTAATAGCCTAAAGTTATGTTTTTATACGAAATCAACCCTTAATTTACCGAGCTTTTTCTTTGATTTCATCTATAGGTAAAAATTAATCGCTGTTTGGTGGAATATTCCTGATAACTGTACTAATCAGAAGTAGATATAGTAAAAAATAATATGTAATTCATTTTGTTAAGTAAAGCTGTTGATTTCGCTTCAACAACGCATGTAAAATAATTGTCAACGTGGCATGGTCATAAAAATAACTTTAAGAGGAATTGAATTTTGTAATAATCACTTAGATTTAATTAATAGATTTTATGACTGTATGGAAAACCATTTTGAGAAACGTGGCCAAGTTGGAAAAATAGAACAAGACATTATGAATGATGTTGAAAAATCTTTAGTAGATGCTGGTTTTGACGAAGAAATTATAAATATTGCATATGGATTTGCTATAGTATGCTCGGCTGCTAAAATAGGCGTTTGTCCACTGCCAGTACAGGATCATAGGTTTACCACCAATAGAATTAAAGAAGTTTTAGAAGGCGCATGTACAGGGCAAGAAACAGGGCATACTGCGGTATATTCTTTTGATATTTTAATGATATTGACTCAAGAGAATTTTAAACTACTCGCGCCTGGTTTATTACAAAATCGTGAGCAGATACTGTCTTTATTAGATAAAGCACCTAGCACAACGACAGTGGCTAACAGCTCTAATAAGTTACGTCCATCATAAAAACTAACACTATGGAACATGTTACTTAGTAGCGTATGTATCTAAGTGGTTGGTGTTTTAAAGTTGTTGATGGAATCTAATCAATTAGGAGTGAAAATGCTAGGTAAAGTACCAAATGAACTGCTAATAGAGATTATATCTTACTGTAAAGAGGTGCCAGTTTTATTCAGTTTTAGCCGAGTAAACAAGAGATTTAATTGTTTAATAAAAGGAACTTCAAAAATATTTGATTTAATAAGGCTTGCAAATAGTTCCGAAGAATTGGATAGGATCATTGCTTTAGCTGATTTTGACCGTACGGTGTATAATAAATTACAAATACTTACCCACCAAAATATAAAGACGATAAATGTAGTTAGCATAGCTAAATTAGCACAATTTGCTAACAATTCAGAAGATGTCATTTCCCATAATAAATTGCAGTAGCGTTTCTAAAGATCCAGTAAACCCAAGGATCTAATTTCTCACAATTAATTGCAATGAAAAAAATCCATTCACAAATGGTTGCAATATTTGTATTTTTTCCATAAATGATTGCAGTAAATTACAGATTTTTGGTATCTTTATATGGTATGAAAGATTTTAGCTTTAATCCTGGTGATCGCGTGAAGTACCTGGATCAAGAATGTATAGTTAAAGTAGCTATAGATTTACAAAAGGTGCTAGTTATTAATTCTATTAGCAACACTTCTATGGAGGTTGATGTTAGTAATTTAGAGCCTATTACTACAGAAACCAGCAGTAATATTGGAAGGGAATTGTCTTTCATTACTGAACAAGAATGGGCAGTTGCCAGGGATCGAGAAAAAATATTAAAGCCATTGATGAAAGATCCTGTTTGTACGGTACAGATGGCTCAAAAAGCTGCTAAGGAATTAGGATTATCGGAACGTCAAATTTATAATTTATTAAGAAATTATAGGGAAAGTGGTTGTAAATTATTATCATTAGTTCCTAAAACTAAAGGTAGAAAATGGAAAGGTAGAATTAAAAAAGAACAAGAGGATATAGTAAATACTATAATTAAAAAGATTTATTTAAATAAACAGCGGATCAAGGCGAGCAAAATCATCGAGGAAGTAAGGATGGTTTGTTTCAACAATAAAATACAGCCTCCATCAGCTAATACCATATTAAGACGGTTGGCTAATTGTTGTACTGAAAAAGAGGTAATTAGTAAAAGATTTGGAACAAAAACCGCAAAAGCTCAATATTCTGCGGTTATAGGCAAGTTTCCACAGCAGGAGTTTCCATTACAAACATATCAAATAGATCATACAGTAGTGGATTTAATCATAGTAGATGAGCTGTATCGGCAACCAATAGGTAGACCATATATAACGGTAGCAATTGATGTTTATAGTCGTTGTATTGCTGGATTTTGCTTGGCGTTAGAGCCGCCGTCAGCAGTATCTGTTGGTTTATGTTTAGTCCACGCAGTACTAGATAAAAAATACTGGTTAGCAACTAAAAGAATTGAAGCCCAGTGGCCGATTTGGGGTAAGCCAAAGCGAATTTATGTTGATAATGGTGCAGATTTCCATAGTGCTGCATTAAGGCGTGGTTGTGAAGCTCATAGCATTGAAGTAGATTATCGCCCAATAGGTGGATGTCATTATGGTGGGATAATTGAAAGGGTCATTGGTACTTTAATGCAATTGGTACATCAATTACCAGGCACAACTTTTTCAAATGTTACAGATCGAGGAGAATATAGATCTGAAAATAAAGCTATTTTGACCTCGTCAGAATTAGAGAAATGGTTAACTATAGCGATCACTGGTTATTATCATAAAAAAGTACATAGCGGTTTAAATAAACCGCCAATAGAACAATATCAGGAAGGGATCTTAGGTAATGATAGAAATCCTGGGTGTGGTTATCCAGCTAAAGTTGCTGATGGGAAAAGGTTTTTAATTGATTTTTTGCCAATAGAATTTAGATCTCTGCAAAGGCATGGGTTTATGTTGGATCATATAGCTTATTACAATAATTCGTTATCGCCATTTTTAGCAAATCGTGGTAGAGAAAGTAAATTTTTAATTCGTAGAGATCCAAGAGATTTAAGTAAAATTTATATTTTAGAACCAAAAAGCCAAGAATATATTGAGGTTCCATATAGAACAATATC
The DNA here is from genome assembly GCA_903822055.1 of uncultured Francisellaceae bacterium. Lineage (GTDB taxonomy): Bacteria > Pseudomonadota > Gammaproteobacteria > UBA6186 > Azoamicaceae > UBA6186. Next base: position 69,867 of record CAIJNR010000106.1, read on the forward strand.
TAGAGTTAGTATTAGTTTGTGGGAGCATAGACAAGCGTTGCAGTATTTACGTCAACAAGGCTCAAAGCAGTTAGATGAATCAACAATTTTTAAAGCAATTGAGCAGATGAGGGAGATCAGCAAAATAGCGGTAGTAAAGTCTAAAGCAACTAGAAGGCGACTAGAAATAGAGAGGCAAAACAAGCCATTAATCGCTATAGAAGATCTTCAAGATCAAGCTAAGCAAGATCGTGTTATTAATGTGGCTGTAGCCAAAGAAAAACCTATTATTTATGAGGCAGAATGGTGGTAGGAGAACATTTACGACCAGAGTCAAGAGGTTTGCTGGAATTGTCAGTATATGATCGACTTTTATATATGGATAAAGGGTTGTGGATCAATTATTTAGGAGCATAACAAGCCTTAGATCGATTAGAAGAATTAATTAATTTACCACGCAGTCATCGTATGCCAAACATGCTAATAATTGGGCCTACTAATAACGGTAAAAGCATGATTAAAGAGAAATTTTGTAAAATTTATCATTATACAGAGGTGCGTCGTTGTAATGCTGAAACAGGAAATAGAAAAGAATTAGTTTCAAAACTAATAATTTCGATTCAGATGCCAGCTTATCCAACTTTTAAAACATTTATGTTAGCTATTAGTGATGGTATTGAGCAAGGGGTGCCACATTCTTATCTAAGCATTCCTTATTTAAATCAAACGGTGTATCGGACATTAAGGCTTTTACAGGTAAAGATGCTGATTATTGATGAATTACACAATATGTTGGCCAGCAGCTCTAGGCAGCAATTAGAGTTTTTAAATTTAATTAGACATATTGGTAATGATTTACAGATCCCAATAGTATGTCTTGGTACTAAGGATGCATATTTAGCGATCAGCACTGATCCGCAGTTAGAGAATCGTTTTGAACCTTTTGTTTTACCGCTATGGAAAGAAGGGGTAGAGTTTAATAGTTTACTTGAGAGTTTTATAGCGGTTTTACCGTTAGAGGATTATTCAGATCTTACAGATCTCAAGATAGTGGATTGGTTATTAATAAAATCAGGAGGATATTTGGGAGAAATTGCTAGTATTCTAAAATTAGCCACTAAACGGGCAATTAGGTTAGCTAAGGAAAAGATTGATCTAGAGATTTTAGAGCAATTAAATTATAGATCTCCTAGAGATCGTACTAAGATATTTGAGACGATGTTATCAAAATAACAAAACTATAATTAATATAAAATCACAAAAAATCATTAGAAATCTTTTTGGCATTTGGTAGCCGCTTGGTTGCAAAATTGTCAGCCACTGCAATGATTTATGGCGCATTGCAATCAATTATGGGAAATGACATAGGATTTCTGTAATTACAAACAGCAACTTCCGATAATCTACATTATCGGAAGTTGATGCATGTTTATACGCTTTTATTACATAATAATGTTTGACTTTGTTTTATTATGCGGATAAAATAATTTAGAGATTGTAGAGAAACAAAGGTGACCAAAGGGTAAGAAATGAAAGAAGAGAGAACAAAGAAAATGTTAAGATTCTCGTCAACTACTAAAGAAACTGCTTTTTTTTCTGTATTAGGGAAACCACATACTTCTACATTAAGGAAATTGTGGTTTGAACGTTGTCGTACTAATCAACACAGACTATTTGAAAAAGATTTAATAGACTTTGAAGCAAAGGGACTGACAAAGGAAAACTTCTTTAATAGAGAAGGGGCTACTATTTTAAATAGAGCAATTATTAGTAGTATAAGTTCTAAGGAATTCTACTATATTTGCCAATATATTCCGAAAGAATTAATTGTGCAAAAACTATGTGCTGATCATTGTGCTATTTTACGAATGTTTATGAATGGAATGGCATGGCTAAAAAGTAATGAACGTACTGATGATTTACAGGAACATTGTAAAAAAGTCGAGTTACTACTACAGCTAGGATCTATCGAAATAGAAAATTATTTAAAAGTCGCCGTTGATGAATTTCAGGTTGGAGAAGAGGTAAAGGCGCATATCAAACAGGTATCGATGAATTCTCATCTTAAGTTAACTATGTAGACCATAGAATTTATTAAAACAAAAGGTTATGCAAAATTGATTAACAATGATCTAGAAAATGACGATTATTTGGAAGAATTTGTTGGAAGGCATGACTTCACATCAAAAAGCACTGAAATTCAACGTAGATTAGATGGTTATGCTATTTTATTGGCAGCACATAGTATGTGTGTATCTACTTCTATTATTAATGGTAAATTTTATATAAGTGCTAATGAATTCTTCCAAGGAACTCAATCTGAGAGGAATCAAAATCTATTAGCTATAAGAAATATACATGAATATTTTTCAAATATTTTAAATCCTGATGAGACGAAGAGAGTTCATCTTCGCAAAAAAGCATTTTTAAAAGTATGTTCTGTTGCCAGGTTTAACTTGCAATATAAAACTTCTTTTTCAAAGATGCTTGCCGAAAACATTGCTCAAAATGTTTATGAAAGAGAAAATTCAGATCCACAAATTAGCGCCATAAACGATAAATATGGAAAAGATGGGTCAACGGCTGCTATGATGTATGCCAGATTTCAGCGGTTACTTAATTATTTTTCACGTATAGAGGAATTACTGTTGCAAGATCGGCAATTGCTTTCTGTTTTTTCTAGCTGCACTATAATAAAAGATTCAACGCAATATGGAATCCATGCTGAAATGCAACAACTAGCTATAGTGGTTAAATTTATAGAAGGGTCAATTACATGTAATGAAGAAATAAAGCAGCAAGAAATTTATTTTGGTATTGCAAAGCTATGTTGTTTGCATTGCCATGTTACTTTAGAGGCTGCAAACCGAGTTTTTAAAGAGAAAAAAATTCCCATTACATTAAAGGTTAGAGGTTGGCATAATTTAGATCAAGGAGCAAAACTTCTTGATTCTACTATTTTTAATGCAAGATTGGGCAGATTACGACGTGATAAAACAAGCGATAATATAGGATTTTTAATTAAAACTCGTTCAGAACAATTATTCAAACAAGTAATAGAATATAGGAAATCAAAAACAATAAAAGCGCAAGCTGAAGATAGCGATGAAGCAGAACCAGATTATATTGTTAACATGGATCCAAGTGATTCAGGAAGTGAATCAGCAGAAACAATACAAAGGGATATATTGGCAATTCAAACTAAATTAAAAATACACCTAGAGCTTTTAACTAAACAAGAAGAAAAAGGTAGTGATTTAAAAAATATTATAAAAAATTTAAATATATCGAGCCAGCTTCTAAGCATTACTGCCTTTACTAACATACCCAGCCAACAGTTGGATGATCCATCTTTAATTTTGGGAGCTATATTAGAAGAACTAAATAAAGATAAACAAGGGATAGATCAGATCAGCGAAAGTGAAATTTATAATGTGATAAAAGATCCTTTATTAATAGGTGAAAGATTTTCTAAACCATTTCGAGCATACTTTAAACAACAAACAATGCAATCTACTTTAGATACAATTACAGAAAATAGGGCAAACTTCCAACTAGCATTGCAAGAACAGCAAAAATTACTTACTGGATTGCAAATAAAATGTGCTGATTACGAAATTCTTACAAAATATAGTAGTAATAGTGAAGGTACAGATGAATCTAAGCTTTATCAAGTAACTCAAAAACTGTTTGATTTAACCAAACAGTTTATATTCTTGGAAAAAACATTAGCTTTGTTGCTTGATGATATAGAGCAAGAGAGAAAATATAATTTTTCTAGTCGACAAAAACAAAATAAGTATGTAGTTTGCAACGGTCAAAGAATGCAAGGAGAAACTAAACAAATAGAAGGTGATGGTTGGTGCGCCTTACGTGCTGCTGGATTTGATAATCCAGCAGCGATGGTAGAGGTCTTAGCAAGATACCATAAATCTGAGGAAGATAATAAAGGTATTAAGCGTTATATAGTGAATCTCTTAAGGGAATCTATTTATAATAATTATCAAGCAGTATTTTCTTTGGAAGAGCATAATATAGTTCTAGAAGGATTAGATCATGATGGTAATTCTATAGCTGTCAAACTAGATGACTTGTTTAAAGCTGTTCAAGACCAAGCAAACCAATCTTTAAGAGAAGACTCAGAAAAATTTAATAGACTTTATACTTATATCGAAACTAAAGAAGTACAGCAATCTTACTTAAATTATATTTTAAAAAATAAATATGCTGATTATAATATTATTTTAGCATGTTTGACAGTTGAAGGTAGAAATCGACAAATTGCGTTATTAGTAGATTATGCTAGCCATGATGGTAAGTTAGCGAATTTATCTAGAAGTGATATTGATCTTGAAGATCCTAATGTCAAATGTGTGGTTTATAAGCCTAATACAAACCCTTTTCTTGCTCATTACAATCAATTTGTTTTGCAACCACATCTTACTCTTACTATTGATGAGAGTATTGATCAATCTGAACAAATTCAGGATCATTCCCAATGTCTCGAACTACCTGAATCGAGTCAGGATTTTAACAGAGATGGAGACAAAAAAAGATCGTTGGAATCTTCACTAGGGGATGCTCCAAAATCAAAAAAGCAAGATACAGGATGCTCTCGCCATAGAATCTCAAATAAGCCTTTTTAATGAAATGTTTAGTTTAATTTTAGTAGAGGTTAATTTTGTCTAGGAAAGGAATTAATAAACAACAAGTTTTTGAAATAGCAAAAGAAATAACATATAGTGATCAACTGCCAACAGCTCTTAAAATAAGGGCTAGGGTAGGTACTGGTAGTATTGCTACTATACATAAATATTTACAAGAATGGAAAATAAATTGCTTTAAAAAAGCTTTTTTAAATAAAGAATTAAATGTTGTTTCCGCATGTGATGGTATAAATGAATTAGACGAAAAAAAACGATCGTTAGAACAAAGCTTAAGTAGACAAGTTAAACAAAATGAACATTATGCCCAAGAATTAATTACGGCCGAGAAAATTAATATTGTTTTAAAAGAACAAATTCATCAGCTGCAAATGAATAATCAAGAGTTACAGCTAGAGTTAAAAGAAGTTAAAGCCATTAAAACTACTTTAGAACAGATCAACCAAGAAATTCAAACTAGGTTAGGCCATAACAATAATGATACTATTAATAAACAACAATTATTGATTGATGAATTAAGAGCTGAGCTAAAAGAGCTAAATATCAAAAGTATGATCTCGATCCAAGAGACTAGTAGCTCAGCGCATGAACTTTTAATGCAAGAAAAAATAACTAGTATGAACCTACAAGAAAAAGTTAATACTTTTAATAAACAAATAATCGAACTGCAAAAACAGTTACAAACAATCAATAATATGTTGGCAGCTAAACAACAACCATTATTAAGGCAAATCGAGTGGCAGCAAAAAATCATCCAAAACCATGTCGGCTTTGAAAAGCTACGACTTATAGAAGAGGAAGAGCTAAAATTAAAATTTAATGCTAAGGAATGTTATGGAAACTAATTGGTTAGTTACAAGTCCTGAAGCATTAGTTTCTTGGCAACCAAAAATTGATTTATCGATTGTAAGTCGCCCACATCCAAATTGCTATATTTTAGCTAATCACGATTTGGAAGCAGTTAAGGTTTGGGTAGAGCAATTTAAAGAAACTCCAACCACGATGCGTGCTTATCAAAAAGAAGCTGAGCGCTTGCTATTATGGTGCGTATTTGAGCGGGGCATGCCCATAAGTCAATTAAAGGTTGAACATTTTGAACAATATTTTAATTTTTTACAAAATCCACCTAATACTTGGTTAAGTACTAATGGACAGTTAAGAGCTGAAAGATATAGCTTAAAATGGCGACCATTAGTAGGACCGTTAAAGAAAAGTTCACTATTATTTGCGGTGCGAGTTATTAATGGCTTAATGAATTATTTAGTTGAGGCTAAATATTTAACCACTAATCCAATCAAATTAATAAAGAAGTATCGAGATCTATCAATTAATCCAGAGAGCCAAAAATATCAAGTTTGGGCTAGAATGTTGGAGGTTGATGAGTGGGAAGCTGTGCAGAGAGCATTACAGGCTTTACCGGAAAAGAGCAGCAAAGAACAGCAATATAAAACCCGCACCCAATTATTATTTGGACTGTTATATTTGTTGGGGCTAAGAATTCATGAAGTAGCTAATGCTACCTGGGGTTCTTTTAGACAATTAAACGGTAATTGGTGGTTTTTTGTTAAAGGTAAGGGTGGCAAACTTGGTCATGTACCAGTTAACGATCAGCTATTATCGATGATTAAAATTTATCGGCTATCGTTAAGAAAAAACCCATTACCAGAGTTAGATGAATTAGAGTCAGTATTAATTTCTCAGAAAACTAAAAAATCACTTAGCATTAGACAATTATTTGGTAATGTTAAAAGTATTGGTAAGCTTGCAGCATTAAAATTTCAAGATCCATTAAAAAGGCAAAAGTTAGAAAGTTTATCGCCACATTGGCTAAGACATTTATCCGCATCACATCAAGATTTGGTTGGAATATCTAGCACCATGATCCAAGCAAATCACCGACATGGATCGTTTGCAACTACTCAAATTTATTTACATGCACCAGATGCTTTGCGCGCTCAAGAAATGCAAAGGATGAAGATCGCAGTTTATCCAAAACTATATGCAGAAAAACCAAATGGGCAGGGTACTCAAATTAAGTTATCATTAATTGGTAGTAATTTGTCTGGGGCAGATGGTTTGCAACGATTGATTGGTTCAATAGAGAATAATGTGTTAGCTGATTTTAAATATAGCCGCTCAGATGGGCTGCAAGAACTGATTAAAAGATATGAAGAAATCAAAAATTTTAAGAAACCAATAGAGATTGTCTATAGCATTCCAACTGAGATAAATAGTGATGGTTTAAAATATTTAAAAACAGCCATTATGCGAGAGGCAGAAATTCGATTATTTCAATGTAATATGATAATCAGCAATGTGTAACAAATTTGTAAAAATAGGATTAATTTATGCAATTACCCATAGGTGTTAGTGATTTTAGAGAATTGATAGATTATAAAAATCCAATTTCTGGAGAAGGTCATTTATTTGTTGATAAATCTTTATTAATAAGAGAGATCTTAGATGATTCTTCAAAGGTAATAGTATTTACCCGTCCGCGAAGATTTGGAAAGACTTTAAACCTTTCGATGTTACAACATTTTTGGTCAGCTGAAGTATCTGGCCAATCTACCAAGGAGTTATTTAATGGTTTAAAAATAGCTCAAGATCCAATTTGCATGCGGCAGCAAGGTAAAGATCCTGTTGTATTTATTAGTTTTAAAGATATTAAACAACCTAATTTGGAATTTTGTATAGAAAAGATCGGTTCTATTATAGCTGGGGCATATAGACAACATAGAAAAGAATTAGAGTCAGATCAAATATCAGAAGATGATAAAGCATATGTTAAATCTGTTTTAGATCAAAAAATTAGCAACGTTAATTTGGAAAGCGCTATTAAAAGATTACTGGAATTATTATTTAAATATTACAATACTAAACCAATATTATTAATAGATGAATATGATACTCCAATTCAAGAAGCATATTTACGTGGTTATTATGAAGAGTTGATTCCATTTTTTAGAAATTTTTTATCAGAACCATTAAAAGATGATAATTTATTAAAAAGGGCAGTGTTAACTGGGATACTAAGAGTATCGAAAGAAAGTTTTTTTTCTGGTCTCAATAATGTAAAAGTTTACTCTGTACTCAATAAAAAATATTCAAATTGTTTTGGATTTACTAAACAAGAAACTAATGAATTATTAGCTATTTCTAAATTACCAGATGATCTTGCTAAAACTAAAGAATGGTATAATGGTTATAATTTTTCAGGGACCACAATTTATAACCCTTACTCTATTGTCTCTTTTATAAAAGAAGAAGGTAAAATTGGTCCATATTGGATCAATACTAGTGGTAATGAATTAATTAGACAATTATTAACCACTTCAGAGATAGAAACTCAAGATAAGTTTGGACAATTAATTGCCGGTGGAACGATTAAAGAAGTGGTTGATGAGCATATAGTATTTCAAGACTTAAAGGAGAATAGAGCAGCCATTTGGGGACTATTTTTTATGTCTGGATATCTTAAAGTGTTGTCATCAGAGTTTGGCGAATATGGCAACATATGCGAGCTTGCTATCCCTAACAAGGAAGTAGAGTTTTTATATAAACAAATATTTAGAGAATGGTTGTCTGGTAATCGTGGTATAATTTGGTATCAAGAATTATTAGCGGTTCTTACAGCTGGCAAGGTGAAAGAGTTTGAGCATAAATTACAAAAAGCAATTATTGAAATGGCGAGTTACCATGATACTAGTAAGACCACACAAGAAGTATTTTATCAAGGGTTAATGCTTGGGATTTTATCTGGTCTTAAAGACAATTATGAAATTCGATCGAATAGAGAATCAGGGCATGGTCGGTATGATTTATTAATTATTCCAAAAGACATTAACAAATTCGGAATTGTGATGGAATTTAAAGCTATCGATAATGAATTGAAGTTGGCAGATGCTGCCAATGAAGCATTGTTGCAAATCAAAACATCAAAATATATCACAGAATTAACTGCTAAAGGGATTAACAATGTTTGTTTGATGGGAATTGGTTTTTCTGGTAAGGCTATAAAAATAATATCTGAATAATCTTTAAATATGCTATATGTTGAAATTAATTTCATGTAACATTTAAAGATCAGCAATAATAGCGGGACAATACTATGGTTGAATTTAGCGAACTAAAGGCTGCCGTAATTGAGAAGCAAGATATTATTTTGCATAAATTACCCAAATTATCATACAAAGAGCTGATGCAATTAGCTGCAAGCCTGTCGGCAATAATCAGTAACCTTGAAAACATGTATACAAAAAGTGAATATTTATGTAATAAAATAATATCTGAACACATATTAAATGCTCATAGATAAACGTTTTCTAAAGCAGAGTCTATAATGAAAAGCTCTGAAATATATGTAAAGAGTAAAAACATAATCAACTTTAAACAATGCGCCTCAAGAGCCATGAGTCTTTCTCTATAAAGATCCATTTGAAGTACTGTTTTTTAAAGGAAAAAATTGGATCAGAATCGCTAGATTTACCAACAGAATAATCTTGAAAGATCTAAAGATCTGTTGTTATTTTATTTTACTACGACTCACAATTAAAAATAATATTTGACAGCTATCAGTTAAATTTGGTACAAATAATTTAGAGTAGAGTTTACTAAACTTATTGTAGACAAATGCCATGATCTTATTAATTGACCAAATATAATATTTTTGCGATTTTTAATGAAGTGGCAGAAACTATTACTGCTAGTGTCAAAAATACTGGTAAAAACATTGTTGGGTAGTATTGAGTTGCATGTTGCTAATGTTAACTATAGTATCACATGTAAACAACGTTAAGTTTGCTTATAAATACAATAGATTTATAATAAATCCAAGTAATATGTAAACAATGTTAATTGTTTCATAACTTGTTATTATAAGTTAAGCATTTTTTTATTTCAATTTTTATAAAATTATAATAATTTTATAAGCATCTGTTTGGCGAAGAGTGGACAACAGATCCAATAATTTTTTTGTCAAAACTAATCAAATTGCTATCTTTTTATTCAATATTGTACAATTTACCATACAAAATTTCAATTTGTTTTTTTAATTCAGAATTTTCTTTTTCAACTTTTTTAATTTTTTCTTTTAATTTTTCAATTTGGGGTTCTAAGCAGGAACCATCTTATTTTCCGAATTTGATCATTTAGGCAGATATTTACAGCATAATTAACAAAAACAACATTCAACTTATTGTCATCTTGTAGTCCTACGAAATATCCCAAACTTTGCACACAGTTAGCC
>CAIJNR010000107.1 GCA_903822055.1 uncultured Francisellaceae bacterium
TAAAATATTACAGAATTACTTGGCTATATCTGGCATAATTATCAATAGAAACGATAAATCCTGGAGGGTGTGTTTGTATGAGACAAAATAATGTTAATACCTTAATAACCAAAAGAAGCACGACTAGTGTTGTTATTACTAATGCAGTATTACGTAATACTTACATGTTATTATCTATGACATTGTTATTTAGTGCATTTACTGCATATTTATCGTCGGCTGTTAATGCACCTTTTATGGGGGTTGGTCCTATATTTTTATTAAATTTAGGATTGATTTATTTAGTTAAGTCATTACAAAATAGTGTCTGGGGAATTTTAGCAGTATTTTTATTTACAGGGTTTTTTGGGTATACCTTGGGACCACTTATAAATACTGTACTACATGACTATATTAATGGTTCGGAAATTTTAGCTGTAAGCCTAGGTTTGACTGGTACTATATTCTTTGGATTGTCTTGTTATGTTCTGGTATCACGCAAAGATTTTAGTTATCTAGGTGGTTTCTTGTTTGCAGGAATTACAATTGCCATTGCTGCTAATTTTATAGCAATGTTCATGAATGTACCAATGTTACATTTAATAATATCTTCAATATTTGTCTTATTAGCTTCAGGTATGATTCTTTTTGAAACTAGCCAAATTATTAATGGTGGAGAAAAAAATTATATAATTGCAACTGTTATATTATATGTACAAATTTATAATTTATTCGTTAGTTTGGTACACATATTAAGTGCATTTTCTGGAAGACGTAATTAAAACCAATCATTTACGTCGTCATTGCTTCGCGTTTTGCAATGACGGCGTGAACAGCAGCATTTATGAAAACTAATATAAATCTTTTAATAGCTATTAAATCAGGCACTGTAGACAATTTAACTACAGCTTATAATTTTACTCTGGCGGCCTTAGAAAGATCCAATATTGTTATAAATATGATCTTTTTTTATCAAAATGGTTCATATATATTGCTAGACACTGAGCTTAATGCCAAGTGGGCATTGTTATTAAAAACTTACAATTTGCATGCTAAAATCTGTGTTGGATCATATAAAAAACGTGGGATTAATATTAAAGAACCATTTAAATCAAGCAGTATCATAGAATTCATTAATACGTTAGAAACAGCTGATCGAGTTATACAATTTTAAATGAAAAAATATTTGATAATTAATCATCACAGCCCACTGGATGGTCTTTATACCGAAGAAATCTTAGAATTGATATTAAGCATTGCAAGCCTAGAAAATGAAGTTTCGGTATTATTATTACAGAATGCTGTGTTTCAATTGTTAACTAAGCAACAATGTAAATTAGCAAATCGTAATTTATTAGATCAAACTTTAGATGCGTTTGAATTGTTTGGACTTAAAAATATTTATGTAGAAGATAATAGCTTTAAGCAAATTAAAAAATTAAAGCTAACAATATCTCCCAACATTAATATAATTAATTTTTCTTTAGCTAATTTAAACGATTTATATAATCAACACGATATAATTTTATTTTTTTAAATTTTACATGCTACTTTAGGCCAAAAACGCGGAAGATTATCCTAATTTAAATTGTGGTTTAATAAAACTGAAAATATGTTCTATAACATCATAACATAACCATGATTCATGTTTGTGCTGTTGATTTTTCGAATAAAGGAAAAGCAACTTCTTTGGTATTCCACATACTATTTGTTGTTTATTATAAATAGCTTGTTTTAACAAATTCGTATCCATACCTATAAAATATTTCATTGCTTCTATATCATTGGAATCTGGATCGTGGCCATTTATATTAATTGTTTGTAAGTAATTACATCGGCTAATGGCACTTGATAGTAACTGCATTCTTTGCTCACCACGATTTTTATGAATTAGGTAACAACAACCTACAGGTATCCCTAAAAAAATAGTATGTGAAAGCAATATTATATATAATGACATCATTATCGCAAAAATTGGTGACTCGTTAGGTTTATTGTAAAAAAAACCAGGTTGTTTCCCAAATATACTTGATAGCCAATAATCACCAATTTTCATTATATCGTAATAATGCATAATTACTTTAATAATAAACAAAACAACTTGCACATAAAAAGTTAATGCCGATCTAGAAACAAAACGCTCATTATTATATGTTAAGCTTAATATTTCCAACCGTGTACACATTTTGAGACTGCCACACAATCTTTTAAAATTATCAGCATTAGATAAATTATTTTCACAGCAATTTAAATTTAACTGTATTAAATTTTGTTTTTCTTCTCGAGAAAGATTTAAAAAATTTGTATATCGCATTATTATTACCGCACGCCACTAATATTTTTTAGATCTTTGGTGTAAGTGTAGCAGTAGCTATAGCTTTATTCATTAAGTCCACCTGACAAGATGTACTAGATTTTTCTTCAGATTTTAGTTTCACTTTGTTGTTAGACAATAAAAATCCTTTAGTAAACCCAAAACTCAAGAAAAGGCTAGAACTAGAAGAAGCTTTATTTTGATCTTTATCTTGAGGTGTAACGATCGTTGTGACTGGCTTTGTTGAAGTTTGTTGCGCTAATCTTTCATGGATCTTGGTAGGATTGGTTTGCATATCTAAAATTAAAAATATGCTTTGCACGCAACCCATGGCGTCTCCTACTAACTGCTGTTGTTTCATATCGATTATATCACCATTATAAGAACTTATTTTATCAGATATTCCCCAATTATCACCATAACAACTAGATAATTCTTGTAATGCAGAAAGTAAATTAATCTTCTCCTGTTTTGAGCAAGTTGGAAACAAACATCTAATACAATCGTTACCAAAAGCCAGTTTGAAAAATGGAATTGACTGTGTAGGATACAGCTTCTTATATGTAAATTGCACCAAAGTTTCACAATCTTGTAAATCTTTAGTAGTTAACAAATATTCTTGCTTTTCTGCTTTACCCAAGAAAAAACCTCTCCTTGGTTGCCAAGAATTATTATATTCATTTTTAATGGTATACATAATTATTTTGACACTATCTGAATGAAATTCTACTTTTCTTACCAGTTGTTGGTCTTTACTAATTATATTAACAAGACTCTTATAAGGTATCCATTCTGTATCATTGGTTTCATTTTTCACATCTAAAGTAACATGATGAGGAAGTAAATATAAGTTATAATAATAGTTTTTTGCAGGGATAATTTGACCTGTTGTAGTAAATAATTCTGGATAAACACCTGCGTCTTTAAAATACAGAAGAGCTGTAATGAAACTTTCAAAATAATCCCAACATAATATTTGTCCAACATCAATTTCTGCAGTAGTTTCAAGATATATAAACTCTGATATAGGGTTATTGCTTTCGTCAATTAAAAAAGCCTTCCTAGGAATCAAATTGGACGCAGCAAGGTTGGGAACTTGTTTCTCAAAAGTGATTCTTTCCGCAATTTCTTTATTGCTCCATGCATACTGCACAAACCTAGCTAAACCTCCGCATTTTCCAGGATCGTTTACAAGGGCATGTTTTCCTGCTAAAGAGTTTTGTATAACACAATCTCCTATACAAGATTCATAACCATTACCAGGGATATTTGTAGGTTTAAAAAGTATCTCGCCAGGGTAAGGTATTATAAATCCTTTAGGAATTTTTTTACCAGCAAATAACCCATATCCTAGTTTACTACCATCTTGCTTAGAGTGAAGAGCTATAACGCAATGCTCTGCTACATTAAGAGTTAATTGATTTACTTGTTCATCAGTGAAAACAACATACTCTGAAACACTTATCTTGTTGTTTATTCGTATATGCTTTTCAAACGTTTCCTTTAGGTGTCCATAAAATACTTTTAATTGGCAAGATTCTTTTATACTTACTATAGGCTTAGAAATAAGCGAAAATCCAAACTTTTTGGATATAGCATCTTCATCTAAAACCTCATAGGTAGCATTTGGATTAGTAGGTAAATCATCATAACATTTAATATATAACATAGGCGGCACCTTAACAGATTGAGGTAAATAATTGAAATAGCAAGCTACTATTGTTTATAATAATTAAACTAAAACATATAATTTATTATCTTGCAATTAATTAAGTTATACAACATCCAACCGCTACAGTTTAATGCGTTAGCAGATCAGGTTATATCTTTATGTTACTAAATATTTTTCATCATGGATTAGAATATAAAACCTTATTTACCAAGGTGTATGATACTTTAGAGGAAAATAGCTTGTTATTAATTCAAGACGGGATATATTTTGGGTTAAATATTAAAAACCCAGCTTCAAAAAATGTTTATGCCCTAGAAACAGACGTAACAGCCAGAGGGTTAGCCAACAACTACTCTAGCCATGTCAAACTAATTAATTATAACGAATTTGTAGACTTGGTTTTAAACCACGATAAAAATATTACATGGTAGATCTAAATTCTAATAACAACAGTAATTATAATATTGATTTAATAATAGCTACTGCTAAAGAAGACAATATCGATTTAACTCCAAATCATTTTATGGTAATTGATTTGTTAAAAAATTTTCAAGAAGAATTTAATATATCACCATCAACTAGAGCATTAATAAATTATGCTAAAAACAAAAATCCAAAATTACAACTTGATAGTTTATTGTTCGTTAAATTATTTCCAAATGGAATTGCTCAAGCTTGTCATATTGCTGGACTACCAAAATCACCACGATGCCTATAACTATAATAAGGATTAATATTCATGCAAATTAATGCCATTAAAACTCACCGTATTGAACCAGGTGAATCATTAAAAGAAATTCTTGATCGTTATGTTATATCAATCACCGAGCGAGATATATTAACTATTACCTCAAAAATTATCAGTATTTGTCAATCACGTATTATTAAAAAAATTAACATTTCCAAAGAAAAATTAATTAAACAAGAAGCAGAAGCAGTAGCTTGTGTTAATAAAAATCCTTATGGCATTTATTTAACTATAAAAAATAATATTTTAATTCCATCTGCTGGCATAGACGAATCAAATGGCGATGGAGTATATATTTTATACCCTGAAAATATTCAAGAAACTGCTGTTTTCATATGGAATTATTTACGTAATAAATACTCTATAACCAACTTTGGTGTTGTTATAACTGACAGTCATACTACCCCTATGCGGCAAGGGGTCACTGGAATTTGTATTGGTTGGTGTGGTTTTGAGCCACTTTATTCTTATATTGGTAAACCAGACATTTATAATCAACCATTAAAAGTTACTCAAATAAACCTTTTAGATGCACTGGCCACATCTAGTGTTTTAGTTATGGGCGAAGGTAATGAGCAAACTCCTCTAGCTATTATTAGTAATGCACCAAAAATTTCTTTTTTAACCAGGCCGACAACTTTGGAAGAAAATAATAGTATCACCATTTCGATGAAAGATGACTTATATGCACCACTACTTATGGGAGTTAAGTGGGAGTATAGGCTTTAGCAAAAATAATTAACTACTATGTAATAAATCTTTAGCCACCGCATAAGAAGTACTTAACATTTCCAAAACTTTACCACCTCCTCTTGCTACACAGGTAAGAGGATCTGGTGCTATTATTACCGGTAATTTAATAGTATTTTTTAAAAGTTTATCTAAATCTGTTAATAAGGATCCACCACCAGTTAACACTATACCGTTTTCTACGATGTCTGCTGCTAATTCCGGAGGAGATGAATCAAGTGCTATTTCTATTGCTTTAATCATTTGCAGCAATGGCTCATGTAATGCCACTTGCATATCTTTATTGGTAACTGTAACACTTATTGGTACACCAGTTGCAATACTTCTACCTCTAACATTTATACTTTTTAATTGATCAACTTCTTGATCATAACATGCACAACCAATTTCTATTTTTATAAATTCAGCAGTTGCTTCCCCAATCAAAATATTAAATTTTTTCTTTAAATAAGTAATTATACTTTCGTCACAACGATCTCCACCAATTTTAGTAGAAGAAGAATACACAATACCATTTAAAGATATAATAGCTATTTCTAAGGTACCACCACCTATATCTACAACCATAGATCCATAAGCTTTTTCAATATTCATTCCAACACCGATTGCAGCAGCTACCGGTTCTTCAATCAAAAATACTTTTCTTGCCCCTGCTCTAAATGCAGATTCACGAATTGCCCGACAATCCACTTCACTAGCATTACAAGGAACACACACTAAAATACTGGCATATGGTTTTATTATTCTTTCTGCATAAATTTTTTGTACAAAATATTGCAGCATTTTTTCTGCCACATGAAAATTTGCTATAACACCGTCTCTTAATGGTCTAATTGTTTGAATGTTTAACGGGGTTCTGCCTAACATTTTTTTAGCTTCATTACCAACTGCTAAAATTTGGTCTTGATCTCTCATCATCGCAACTACTGATGGTTCATTAAGAATTATTCCATTAAATTTTTGATAAATTAACGTGTTAGCTGTTCCAAGATCTATAGCTA
>CAIJNR010000108.1 GCA_903822055.1 uncultured Francisellaceae bacterium
AAGCTATAAACGATAAATAAGCAGCTCCTTGTAAAAAGCGGGTAATAACTTTTTTTAATTTTGGCATCTTTTGTATAAGAAAATTATTTAACTTAACTAATGGAGTAGTTTTTTTATTAATAGCTTGATCTAGGGTTTTTTTAAATTCAAATAATTCAGCAAAATTGATAGCAGTATCTTTTCTTGTTGCAAAATTTTGTTTATGTTGCTCTAAAAAGCTGGTTAGTTCTTTCTGGGATTGATCTAATGTTTGTTTAGATTCTTCAAGCTGAAGCTCGCATGAATCAATTTCTAAGGAAAAGTGCTTTTTAAGTTTATTTAAAGTATTAGGCACAAAAAAATCTATTGCATTGCGATTTTCAAACAAATTGGTAAAAAAAGTCTTACTTAATGTATCCTCTGTTTTCATGCACAATTGCAAATGCTCATCTTTTTCTGATTTTAATTTTTCGTATTCTTTGTCGATCATTGCATGTTGTGCATTTTTTGTTTCATCATTCAAGGTATTATTTTCTTGTAAATTACTTTTCTTCTCTAAATTTTCCGAAATTTTTTCTTCTATTTCATTTAGCGCATTAAGCTTGTCACGAAAATCACTATCTTGTTCAAATTTATGTATAATATCTTCTTGATAAACTTGTAAAGCAGATTTTGCTGTTTCTATTGTTTGAATTTTACCAACTAATTGTTGATTTATTGTTTGTAATTCACGGATACGATGTTCACAAATTGTTAATAATTCTTGATCAGTTAAATTTGCATTATCTTTGCGTTTTTCTATTATTGATAGACGTTTATGTTCTTTATTTCTAAGCAAATCCATATGATCTTTGCTAATTTTACCTGTATCTTGTAATTGCTTTAATGCTTTTCTTATAGGTACAAGCTGTTCTTGTAATTGCCTCTTCCGTTTATCATCAGTTTCATTTTTTTGCATGCCAATAATTGCTATTTCTTTTCTAATTAATTCTTCAGCCGACATGGTTGTATAATCTGGTTGTATTTCTTTTTCTTGTTTTAAAATTTCATTAACAGCATCGACTATAGCCTGTTTACCTGAATCAACTAAAGCATTACGCTTTTCTTCAGTCGCATCGAACTCTAAAGTACCCATACCAACAGTATTAATTAATGCAATATTAGCTCCATATTTTTTTTGCTCGTTCTTATCAGATAGTTTTGCCTTAACTACTGCTGCGCCAAATTTAACTATATTTGCAGGTATAGATTGATCCTCAGATGATTCTCCCTTAAAAGCCAATGCAAAAGCTTTAGGATTACCTCCATACTTATTTAAACCATCTGCAGACACATAAGGTTCTTTATTAAACACGTTTGGCAAATTCTCTAAAAGACCGCCATCTACTTTTAAGATTTCTCTACCTGATTGATCTACGCTAGTAACCGGTTTAAACCCAAACGGAAAACTAGCGGAAATTCTTGCAGCTTTTACTATAGGCAGATCTGGAGTCAAAGAAGCATTATAATATTCTATTTGTTTATCAGTAACGTTAGCGCCTGTTAGTGTAAGCTTTTTGAATTGACTACCAGGTATTTTAGTTAATTCGTCTAATTCTCTAAATGTGATATTAGGATTACCAGTTTTTCTAGCTATAATGGAGCCAAGCCAATAACTAAGAGTGTCTCCTTCCCAGATACCTAAATCTGAACTAAACGCTAATTTAACAACATCATCTACTACTTTTGCATGCTTAGAAATTCCAGATTCTACCCACCCTGGTTCGCTTTTATCCTGAAAAGATCGAAAATCAATTCCACCAAATTCTTGTTCAATTTCTTCTTTAGTACAACCAATTGCAAGCAAGGTTGCAAATAAACCACCAGCCGAACTACCTGCAACCTCCTCTATTTGAGCCAGAATACCTTGTGCCTCTAATTCTGCAACAGCACCAACATAACCTATACCCTTCATCCCCCCGCCCTGACAAGTTAAATAACGTATGTTTCGTATAGAAGAAGTATCTGGAATATTAGGCATATATTATTATGCTACATCCCACGGAAAACACAAAACATCTCGTATAGATTTAGCCTGGGTTTTAATCATTAACAAACGATCTACACCTAATGCTACCCCGCTACAATTTGGCATGCCAAAATGCAATGCTTCTATTAAATAAGGATCTATTTCTAAATGTGGTTTACCAAGTTTTTGTCGCATTTGCTGATTTTCTAAAAACCTGTTTTTTTGTAATGTAGCATCCAATAATTCATGATATCCATTAGCAAGCTCTACACCATTAACATAGACTTCAAAACGTTCAGCAATCTTAGCTCCATCTTGATCTGTTGTAATGTTAGATAATTCTGCTTGCTCTACAGGATAATCATAAATAAACCATATTTGATGATTTTTATCTATTTTTGGCTCTATACAATTACTAAACAATAATTCTTGGCAATCTTTTTTAGTAAAATTAACCATAGAAACTTTAAATTGTTCAGATAGTTCTATATTATCAATTACTAATTTTTTCAGTTCAGATAAACTAGATAATACTGGATCTAATTTTAAATATTTAATAAAAATTTCTCGATAACTAATTTTATTAATTTTATAACGTATATTAACATCAGATAAAATATTATTTAATAAATTATCGACGTCTGTTATTAATTGATGGTGATTAAAACCAACCCTATACCACTCTAAGATAGTAAATTCTGGATTATGTAAATTACCGATTTCTGAACCTCGAAATGCCTTACAAAGCTGAAAAACATCTCCACTTCCAGCCGATAATAATCGCTTCATGGCATATTCTGGAGAAGTTTGCAAAAATCGACCAGAAGCACCTATTGGATCAATATGTAATGATGTAGCTGCATGCTGACATAACAGTGGAGTTTCTATTTCTAAAACATTTTGTTGTTTAAAAAATTCTCTAATACTAGCTAACAATACTGCACGTTGCTTAATTAACGATAAATTTGCTGTTGGTTGCCATAGATTTGTATAATTAGTTGTTTCATTTAACTTCATGCAAATCATTTAGCTCTAGAGACGTATTCCGCAGTCCTAGTATCAATTTTAATTAAATCACCAATTTGGATAAATAAAGGCACTTTAATTACTGCTCCAGTTTCGACTGTTGCTGGCTTACTACCACCACCCGATGTATCTCCCTTCAGTCCAGGATCTGTGCTGATAACTTTTAAAACTACAAAATTTGGCGGACTAACCATAATTGCTGCATGATTCCATAAGGTTACTGCACAAATATCTTGCTCTTTAAGCCATTTAGCCGCATCTGTTACTACCGTTTGATTAATTTCATATTGCTCATAACTTTGGGGATCCATAAAATGCCAAACATTGCCGTCGTTATATAAATACTGTAATTGCAGATCTATAACATCTGCAGCCTCTACTGTTTCTCCAGATTTACATGTTTTATCTAACATTCTTCCGGTTTTTAAATTACGAAATTTGACTCTATTAAAGGCTTGTCCTTTTCCTGGTTTTACAAACTCATTTTCTACAATAGTGTATGGCTCTCCATCTAAAATAACCTTTAACCCAGGTTTAAATTCACTTGTGCTATACACACCCATAAATAGATCTCCATCTTTACTTGCAATAATTTATTAATTCTACAAAATACTCCATTATGGACCAATGGCAATTAGAATTAAAACAATCTATAACAAATTATTTAGAATTATTTAAGTTGCTCGACTTAGATGCTGAGCTATTTACTGGAGATCAAAAAACTAACAAACTTCCATTATTAGCTACTAAAAGCTTTATTCGTCGTATACGCCACAATGATATTCACGATCCTTTGTTACTACAAATTTTACCTAGTAAAAATGAAGCTATAACTGCTATTAATTATTTAGAAGATCCATTACAAGAAAAAACTTTCAATAAAATTCCAGGTTTAATCCATAAATATCCAGGAAGAGTACTGATCCTTGGATCTAAATCATGTGCTATTCATTGTCGATATTGTTTTAGACAAAATTTCCATTATAACTCTAATATTGCTGGCGGAAAAAATTTAGATGATATTATTAACTATATTGCGGTGGATAGAAGTATATATGAAGTGATTTTAAGTGGTGGTGATCCATTAATTGCATCTAACAATTATTTTAAAAAATTGTTTAGCTTGCTAGAACCTATCCATCATCTTACAACTATTAGAATTCATTCACGCATTCCAATAATATTACCTTCTAGACTAGAGGCAGAATTATTGGATATTTTATTAAATTCAAGATTTAATATAGTGCTAGTAACTCATAGCAACCACCCTAACGAAATTAATCAAGAAGTGGCTGAGCATTTTAAAATTTTACATAACACTAAAATAGTTTTACTAAATCAATCAGTATTATTAAAAAATATAAATGATAATTCAGATGTACTCGCAACATTAAGTAAAAAATTATTTGAAATCAAAATAATGCCATATTATTTACATATGCTAGATCACGTAAGTGGCACTACTCATTTTGATGTAGATTTGCCTAGAGCTAAGCAAATATTTTCTGAATTAGCTGGTAAAGTACCTGGTTATTTATTACCAAGATTAGTTACAGAGCAACCTGGCGCTATTTCTAAAATTTTTTTGGCATAACAATAGTTTAAATTCATAAAATAGATTCACATTAATATGTAATTATGGTTGTCTTTTTGTTTGCGCTAAACCATATTAAAAAAGCTTGATTTTTTTTGTAACTTGCATATACAATAAAAGTTAAGATTGATTCAAGAATTTATAAAAAATTTTCATGCTGTTTAGAGTTGCTATTTTAAATTAAATAATATTATTTGTGCTTTAAATGCTTATTAATGTAATAGACTTTATAAAATTTAAAAAAGTAATACTAGAAGTGTTCATGAAAATTATATTAAAAATAAATAGTGATTATCTATAATGGCAAAGGGGTGATTGTTATGCTTAATAAACGAAACATAAGAAAGGTAGTACGAACATTGTTAACAAATAATTTTGATAATAATGTAAAAATTAAGCCACTTACCAAATTTGAATGGATAAAGTTATATAAAATTATTCTTCGCAAGAAACAAATATTTAAAGGTATTTTTA
>CAIJNR010000109.1 GCA_903822055.1 uncultured Francisellaceae bacterium
ACTAATATACTAAACTTTTTTAATTTTTTTATAAAAAAATCATTAAGTTGCTTGTAGTTAACCCTCCTTCGCTTCGAAGGAGGGTGGCGGCGTTAGCCGCCGGGTGGATGCCTTGACTTAATGGCAGTAAGCTGGACGGCCCTGATTTAATCTCGACCTACAGTTGACTTATGAAATTACATTTACTCTATAATTATCTATAATTATTACATGTTTATTTGTCATAAGAATCAAGTGTCTATCAATACCAACAGATCTGCCTTTGGATTAATCGAGGTCATGATATCTGCCATGATATTATCAATTAGCTTGCTTGGTATCGCATCGATACAATCTAAGGCACTTAATATCGTGATTGAAGCTAGTAAAAAAGAAACTGCTTATCGAATGATTGGACAACTTAGCAATTTTGCCTTAACAGCCGATATAAATCAGGTTTATAATCTGGTTGCAAACAGTTCACCAACTGGTCCTGCCAGTTGTTATGCTCCGTTGACATCTACATCCTGCACCCAACAAGTTTTTTATCAAACCATGATTAAAGAGTGGGGTAATATATTATCTAGTGTACTACCAGGTGGGGCTGGTTGTACTTGTGCTGTTGCTGGTGCTGATCCTGCGATACCAATTACATTTAGATCTGCTGTAAAATGGACAACATTATCTGGCACAACTAGTGTGGTATATTTGGATAATCAGATTTTATTATCTGGAGTTTCAGGAACTACACCAAAAATTACTACCTCTAATTCCAATATTTGTCCAACAGTAAAGCCTATGGACACAGATCCACCAGACAAAATATGCATCCCCTTTAACCCATAAATTAATAACTATTTTTTACCAAGTAGATATCTAATTACCC
Organism: uncultured Francisellaceae bacterium; assembly: GCA_903822055.1. Taxonomy (GTDB): domain Bacteria; phylum Pseudomonadota; class Gammaproteobacteria; order UBA6186; family Azoamicaceae; genus UBA6186. The sequence continues at coordinate 866 of CAIJNR010000109.1, forward strand.
TAAGCTGTGCGCTAGCAAAGGCTAACTCATCTCTTACGGCAGTATAATCAATAGTGCTGATGTTTTTTTGTTTTAAAATATGTTCTGCCTCGCGTTTAGCATTTAGTGCTTTTGCTTCATCTAGATCTGCAGCTCTTATGGCAGTATCTGTTAAAATTATACATTTATTTGGTTGTACTTCTAATACTCCACCAAAGGTTACTAAAGCTTCTTTGCTAAGATCTGGTTTTTCTATCCATACAGGTGCTGGGGCTAATTGTGCTAACAATCTGGCATGCCCATATAGTACTTCTAATTCACCGCTCAGCGAAGTTACAAATAGCTTAATAGCATTACCAATATAAAGTTGTTTTTCTTGACTAACTATATTTAATTCGAATTCCATCATAATTTGTTTTCTGGTATTGCTAAAATTTCCGCAGCTTTTTGTTTAGCTTCATCAATGTTGCCAACCATATAAAAAGCTTGTTCTGGCCAACTATCACATTCTCCATTAATAATGCATTTAAAACCTCTAATATTATCTTTTAATGAAACATATTTCCCTGGATTGCCAGTATATATTTCTGCAACAAAAAAAGGTTGAGATAAAAATTTTTGAATTTTTCTTGCTCTTTCTACGGTTAATTTATCTTCATCAGATAATTCTTCCATTCCTAAAATAGCAATAATATCTTTTAGTTCTTTATAGCGTTGTAAAATAGTTTGTACGCTACGTGCTGTTTGATAATGTTCTTCACCTACGATTAAAGGATCTAATTGCTGGCTAGTTGAATCTAGCGGATCAATTGCTGGATAAATACCCATAGCTGCAGTTTGTCTAGATAAGACAACAGTAGCATCTAAATGTGCAAATGTTGTAGCCGGAGATGGATCTGTTAGATCATCTGCTGGTACATAAATAGCTTGAATAGATGTAATAGAGCCATTTTTAGTAGAAGTAATGCGTTCTTGTAAAGTTCCCATTTCAGCAGCCAGTGTTGGTTGATAACCAACCGCTGATGGCATTCGGCCTAATAATGCTGAAACTTCAACCCCAGCTAAGGTATATCGGTAAATGTTATCGATAAATAATAATACTTCTCTGCTATTATCACGAAAATATTCGGCAACAGTTAAAGCGGTTAACGCAACTCTCAATCTATTACCAGGAGGTTCGTTCATTTGTCCATAAACTAGTGATACTTGATTTAAAACATTACTGTCAATCATTTCATTATAAAAATCATTTCCTTCTCTAGTTCTTTCGCCAACCCCAGCAAACACTGAATATCCGCTATGTTCTATAGCAATATTACGAATTAATTCCATCATATTTACAGTTTTACCAACCCCTGCTCCACCAAACAGTCCAACTTTGCCACCTTTGGCAAAAGGGGCGATTAAATCAATAACTTTAATGCCGGTCTCTAGCAATTGACTGTGAGAAGTTTGTTCTTCGTATGGTGGTGGTTTACGATGGATTGGTAATTTAACATTCGATGCAATTTCTCCTTTGCCATCGATTGGCTCACCCAGTACGTTCATGATTCTGCCTAATGTTTCTGGTCCGACCGGGATGCAAATTGGACTGCAGGTGTTTTGTACTAACATTCCTCGTTTTAATCCTTCCGACATACCCATTGCAATCGTTCTTACCACTCCATCGCCTAGTTGCTGTTGTACTTCTAGCGTTAGATTGGAATCAACAATTTTTAATGCATCATAAATTTTTGGGATGGCACCACTTGTAAACTCAACGTCAACAACAGCCCCTATAATTTGTAAGATTTTACCTAAATGTTCTTGGTTGTTATTCATTATTAAACAGCCCCTTAAAAAATTTTATTTAAACAGCAGAAGATCCTGATACGATTTCCGCTACCTCTTTAGTGATTATAGCCTGACGTTCTTTATTATAATGAAGCTGTAAATCATCTATAATTTGTGCAGCATTATCGGTTGCATTTTGCATGGCAATCATTCTAGCAGATTGTTCACAAGCAATGTTTTCTATTACCCCTTGGTATACTAAAGATTCTAGATACCTATTTAGTAACAAATCTAAGAGTTTGTCTGCGCTTGGTTCAAAAAGATATTCGGTTGGTAATTTTTCTTGTTTATTAAAAGAATCATTTATTATTGGCAATAGTTGTTTAATGACAGGTTGTTGCTTCATAGTTGTTTCAAATTCATTATAGGCTATATATAAACGATCTATTTTTCCTTGTTTATATTCTTGCAGTAATACCTGAACAACTCCAATTAAATTTTGAATTGTAGGATGTTCTTCAACTTTTTCTTGACTTGCTAAGATGTCATATTTTAATTTTGAGCTAAAAAAAACTTTAGATTTTTCTCCAATAGTTGCAATTTTTACCAGAGAATTGGTGTGATCATGTTGCCATGTTTTTATGTAATTCCAACATTTTTTAAATAAAACAGAATTTAAACCACCGCATAGACCTCTGTTAGTTCCTACAATTAACAGACCAATATTAATTTCCGGTCTGTTAACAAAAAAATAATGTTCATCTAAACAGCTAGATGCAACATTAGAAATTAGTTCAATAATAGCTGTAGCAAACGGACGCGATGATCGCATGGTGTTTTGTGCTTTTTTCATTTTGCTGGCAGATAACATTTCCATGGCATGAGTGATTTTTTGCGTACTGCGTATGCTTTTTATTTTATTTCTGATTTCTTTAGATTTTGACATACAGTTCTACTATGTTACAAATTGTGCTTGTTTAAATTTTGCGATCATTTTGCTGATTTTTTCAGAAAAATTGTTATCTAAAGCCTGTTTTTCGCCTAACTCACGCAAAAAGTCGGTGTAATTTATTTTTACATAATCATGCAGTTCTTTTTCGAACTCTTCTATTTTTTTTAGTGGAATATCATCTAGATCTCCATTAGATGCTGCAAATAAACTAATGGCCATTAGCGCTACAGAAATAGGTTGATACTGCTTTTGTTTTATTAATTCAGTAACTCTTTGGCCGCGCTCTAATTGAAGACTAGTAACACTATCCAACTCTGATGCAAATTGTGCAAAAGAAGCTAATTCTCGATATTGTGCTAACATTAATCGCACCCCAATGCCTAATTGTTTAATAATCTTGGTTTGTGCGGCACCACCAACCCTAGATACAGATAAACCAGCATTAATAGCTGGTCTTACCCCAGCATTAAATAAATCTGTATCTAAAAAAATCTGACCATCGGTAATGGATATAACATTAGTCGGAACAAATGCTGAAACGTCTCCAGCTTGAGTTTCTATAATTGGTAAAGCGGTTAAAGATCCTGTTTGACCTTTAATAGTTCCATTGCTTTGAGCTGTTACATATTCTTCACTAACGCGCGCTGCTCGTTCTAGTAATCTAGAATGTAAATAAAAAATATCTCCAGGATATGCTTCTCTTCCTGGTGGTCTTCTTAATAATAAAGATATTTGTCGATATGCCCAAGCATGTTTAGTTAAATCATCGTAAATAATTAATGCATCTTCGCCTCGATCTCTAAAATATTCTCCCATGGAGCAGCCTGCATAAGGAGCTATGTACTGTAATGCTGCTGTATCAGAGGCTGTGGCTGCTACAACAATTGTATGTTGCATTGCCCCATATTGTTGCAATTTAGATACAATATTGGCGACAGACGAAGCTTTTTGCCCAATTGCTACATAAATACAAATTACTTTTTGATCTTTTTGATTAATTATCGTATCTATTGCTAATGCAGTTTTTCCAGTCTGCCTATCACCTATAATTAATTCTCTTTGGCCTCTACCAATTGGTACCATGGAATCAATAGCTTTAAGACCAGTTTGCAATGGTTGAGATACAGATTTTCTCCAGATAACGCCAGGCGCTACTTTTTCTATGGGAGATCGCTCGCTGCAAGTTATTTTTGGACCACCATCTATTGGTTCCCCCAAGGCATTAACTACACGACCTATTAATTCTCTCCCCACAGGAACTTTTAAGACATCTTGACACAATCTAACTGTTTGTCCTTGAGCTAAGTTATTAGTGTCACCTAATACAATAGCACCGATACTGTCTTGTTCTAAGTTTAACGCGATCCCTAGCGATCCGTCTTCAAAAAGTAATTGTTCACCATAACTTGCATCTTCTAAACCGTAAATTTTAACAATTCCGTCTGCCACTCCAACAATTTTACCTTCTGTGCTTAGATTGTTAGTATTCTGAAAATCTTTGATTTTATCTTCAATTAGGCTGCTTATTTCTTCGGCACTTAGCATTAGTAATCTCCAGAATACCCATAAAATTCAATTATGTTAGGTATGGTTAATCATTTTTTAATAAATTGTGTAATTTTAATAGTTTTCCTTTTAGAGAGTAATCTATAACTTCGTCATTGTATTTTATTAAGAGTCCCGCAATAAGCGAACGTTCTATTGTATAGGTTAGTATAACTTCTTTATCAAAATGTTTAGTTAAATTTCTATGTAACAGTTGTTTTTGAGCATCTTCTAAAAAAACAGCACTAACAATTGTAACATGTAATTTATTGGCGTTTTGTAAGTAGATCTTATCGTACTGTTCATAAATATTAGGTATCAATAACAGATGCTTTTTTTTAGCTAACAATGTAATAAAGTTAATCTCTTTTCGTTGTTCTAAATCATGGTGCTGCTCTTGGATTGCCGATCCTTGGCTTTGGTTCGTGGATCTTGCAAAATCAGGGTTGCTATTTATGATCCCTAATAAAAAATCAACTTTATTTGTGTACGGTATAGCACTGTTATTAAGAAATTTTTTAACCCTGTTATCCTTGATAGCTTTATTTAAAAATTCTAATAATAATAAAAACTGTTCTTTTGCGCTAAATTCATTAGCGATGGCAAAAATGGCTTTTGAATAACCTCTTACTAAATTACTGTTATTTTGTATCATATATTTTATTGCTTATATCAAGCAAAATACGTTGATGTTGTTCTTTGTCGAGATGGGTTTCTATAATTTGCTCAGCACCCATTATAATTAAGTCTGCCAAATGTTCTTTTAAATCTTTTTGTAACTTGAGTTGTTCTTTTTTAATATTTATGTGTGCGTCTTCCAATACTTCATCACCTTTAGTTTTAGCTTGAATAACTGCTAATTCTAAAAGTTGTTCAGCCTGTTTTTTTGCTTCTGCAATTAATTGACTACAATATTTTTTAGTTTCAGCTTCTTTGTTTTTGACAAATTTTTCTGCCATATGTAGTTTTTGCTGACCTTGTTCTGCAGCTTGTAGCCCTAGTAGTATTTTATTCTCCCTTTCTGTTAAAACATCCATTATTTTTGGCCATATGAATTTCATGCTAATCCAGACAAATATAGCAAAAGTTATCATTTGGCCAAATAAAGTCGCATTAATATTCATAAATATTTACCTAGTTTAAAAAAGCTATTTACTTTAATTTTTTAATTTTTATAATTGATATTATGTTGGTAAAAATTTTTCTAGTGTACTTAAAAATGGATTGGCAAATGTAAAAAACAAGGCAACCCCAACCCCAATCATAGATACTGCATCTAAAAGAGCTGCAATAATAAATAGTTTTACTTGTAGTTGTTCCATGATTTCAGGTTGTCTTGCGGCTCCTTCTAAAAATTTGCCACCCAAGATAGCAAACCCAAACGCGGTGCTAAGTGCGCCAACTCCAATTAAAATAGCAACCGTATAAGAAGTGGTTTGCTGTAAACTCGCAACTATTTGTGCAACTTGTAGTGCCTCTGTTGGACTTCCCATAACAATCTCCTAATATTAATGCATTTTTTCTGCCATAGTTAAATATACGATACTTAGCATCATAAATATGAATGCTTGAAGAGTAATAATTAAAATATGAAAAATAACCCAAGGCCCGCCTAATGTCCATTGGGCCCACCATGGTAATAGCGCAATTAGGATAAAAATCAACTCTCCGGCATACATATTACCAAACAACCTAAGTCCTAGAGATAAAATTTTAGCAAATCCCTCTATAATTTTAAAAAAAACATTTAATGGAAATAACCAAATACTAAAGGGTTTGCTAAATAATGTATAAATAAAAATTTTAAAACCTTTAGCCGAAAAACTATAAAAAATACTTAACAAAAACACTGACAAAGATAAACCTATAGTTAGATTTGGATCGGTAGTAGGCACAGTTTTAGCATCTTTTATATGGTGCGTTATACTAAGCACCTTACAAATAGCCTCAAACAAATCTACTGGTAATACGTCCATTAAATTCATTAAAAAAATCCAAACAAAGATAGTTAAAGCAAGAGGAGCTATGGTTTTTTGTGTACCGTGATACATAGAACATAGTTGTTTGTTAACAAATTCTATAACTAATTCAATTGCCCCCTGCAACTTGTCAGGAACATGACTGGTGGCGCGTTTAGCCGTAAAATAAAAAACTGCTAAAAAAATTCCACCCAATAAAGTTGATACTATTAACGTATCTATATGAATTTGCCAAAATCCAGAACCATAAGATACATTAGCTAGATGCTGCTGTATGTATTCAGTTGCTAAATTATTTGTTGTCATAATATTAACTTTAATAAATTTTTAATAAAATTGACAATTAAATACGCTATAACGCTAACAATAAAAATTGTTGACTTAATTGGTAAAAATTTAAAGATTACCAATAAACCCAAGGTAAAGCTTAAGAGTTTACTAAATTCTGCTAAGTACATGGTAGAAATTATATTTCGTTGTGGATTTTTAGCAATAATTAAATCAAAAATAATGTTAGGTAAATAACAGGCCGTTAATCCCAAAATTATTGAAAACACCTCTTGAATCATAGATCTCATATGATATGTGTATCGCTATTTGATATCAATGATTGCAAATGTTTTTCTTTTTACAAATTTATAAAAAATCAGCTTAACTGTAATCTACTAGAAATAGCACCACTTAATGTTTCATCAAGTAATGTATTGTCTGAACTTTTTGAACTTGTTGGTTCAATAAGACGATCAATAGTAGTTGGTTCATTAATGGCACCTTTTTGTTTGAGAAGCCTAATATTATATAAAGATAACATTGAGCCATCTACATTGGCATTATCTGCATATAATGTATTTTGACAACTGGATTTTGTTAAAAATATTTTTTCTTGTTCTATTTTCCAAAGACGAATAGCTGCATCTTCTCCACCAGAAGCTAAAAACAATTCGTGTAATAGTTCGTACCAAACTACACTAAGAATAGGACCATTAGTTTTAACAACCATTGAATTTTGGATCGTTTTACCTTTCCCGTCGATAGCAGCTTCTTTGTTTTGCTCGTCTATGCTGCATAAATCCCAAACACGAATAGTATTATCATGACCTCCAGAAGCTAATTTGCAACCGTCTGGAGTAAAAGCGACACATTGAACAGCTTTGGTATGACCTTTTAAAATATATTTGCAACACCACTCTTCCAAATCCCAAATACGAATAGTAGTATCGTCACTAGCAGAGGCTACATAGTTTCCGGCTGGGCTAATGGTAATACTATTAACCCCACCAGTATGCCCTATAAAATTATATTTATTTTTAGGTTGTCTAAGATCCCAAAGACGAACAGTTTTATCAAAACTTCCTGAAATTAATTGTTCTCCATCAGGACTGTAAGCCACACTAGAAACTAAATTAGTATGTCCTTTAAAAGTGCTTTTTTGGCACAATTGAGCTAGTTCTAATATTTTCACTGTAGAATCACCTCCTCCAAAGGCTACTTGATCACCAGTTGGATTAAAAGAAACACTGGTAACAAAGTCATTAGCTGGCCAAGTTAAATTATGTTGATAACCAAATTGGCTAAAGTCATCGTAACAAAAATCAAAAATATTCCACAACCTAATAGTCTTATCCCAACTACCAGAAACTAATCTATCTCCTCTCGAGTTAAAGGCAACATTAGAAACTATATTGGTATGTCCTTCAAAGATGTGTTTATTATAAAAACACTGTAAATCCCAAAGACAGATCGTTGTATCGTAGCTGCCAGAAATTAATTGTTTATTAACTGGACTAAAGGCTACACTAGAAACAGGTTTAGTGTGTCCAGGAAAAGTGCGCTTATAATAAGATTGATTAAGATCCCAAAAGTTAACTATTGAAGTTAAACTACTTCCAGCTAATTGATTACCAACTGCATTAAATGTAATGCCATATATGGGTGCTTTGTTATGAGATGTAAAAGCGTGTTTAAAACTTAATTTAGACATGTCCCAAAAGCGGATTGTTTGATCAGTGCTTCCTGAAGCTAAAATGTCACCAACAGGACTAAATACTATGCTAGTAATTATGCCGTTATGCCCTATAAAAGTATATTTATGACAAAAAAATTTATAATCCCAAAGACAAATTGTTTGATCATGACTGCCTGATGCTAAAAGCTCACCCAATGGACTAAAAGCAACGCAAGATACTTCTGTTGTATGTTTTTTAAAAGTATACTTGTGGCATAGGTGTTCATAATCCCAAAGGCAAACAGTACGATCAGAGCTGCCAGACGCTAAATAATTTTCGTTAGGGCTAATAGCAATCATATTAACAGAATTAGTATGTCCTGTGAAAATATGTTTATAAGTAATATTTTTAAAATCAATAAGGCTATGTTTTTTTTGTCTCAAATCCCATAAACAAATAGATTGATCTTGACTACAAGATATTATGTGATTACCATCCTTGTTAAAAATAACACTGTTAACTGCGCCAACATGTCCAGAAAAAACGTGGGTACAACGAAATTGCTTTAATTCCCAAACCAAAACCATACCATCAACATCACCAGATACTAGTTTAATTCCGGAAGCATCGAAGGCAATAGCATTAACAATACTATTATGCTTTGTTAAATTTTTTATTTCTTGTAAAGTCTTTGCTTCATGGATAATAATTAATTTGTTGCTAGCAACAGCGAAATAATGATCATCTGGAGAATAGGCGCATGCATGGACAGGATTAGATACTTTTAAAAAAGCTCGTTCCCCAAAAACAACTCCTTGCATTATAGTTTTTATAAGATTAGTGTCGGCTAACCATGCACAATAAAAATTTGCATTACTTAAATCAGAATTTTCAAAATTAGTATGATGAAATATTCCATAACTAAAATTTGCTTCACTCAAAGATAAACCACTACAATCTTTATAACTAAAAGATATGCAGGCAGCATTTAAAATCGAGGCAGCATTAATTGCGGCTATCCTTAACTCTGGATGTTCTTTAGATAATAACATAATGTTAAAAAGGTGCTTTTCTAAACGTTTAGTGGTTATGTTCGCATTGTTCATTAGTGGTTCTGATATTAAACTCAATATAGTGGTGTTGTTTGTAATTTTTTTTTGTTGTAATTTACTGTGTAATAAGAAATTGTATTCCAGGTTTAAAGTTTTTAAATCATTTAAAATTGCTTCAGCAACAAAGTATTCTCTAAACAAATTGTGAACAAATGAATAAAAACAACCATATTTTTTTACAGGACAACAATTAAAACCAATGCTTATATCTTCTGTCAAATCTTCTGCTAAATTTTCTATAATATAAGTATCTTGCAGAAACATGGAATATGCTAAGTTAGTAGCATATTGTTCAGCGATAGATAATATTTCTTCTTTTGGATTTTGGTATTTACTTAAATCAAAATTATTTTCTACAAGCAATTCAAATTGATTGTTAAACCATATATTCATAAACATTTTATAAAGCTTAATTACAGTGATTTTGTTATGACTATCTTTATATAATTTTGGTAACGTATTTAACACTAAATACAATAAAAATGGTTCTTTTAAAAATTCTTTGATTTCCAAAGATGCATCAATTGCTTCTTGATATTGTTCAAAACCCCAACCAGAAGTGTTAAACTCCGAACAACAAAATTCTTCAATATAATCCAATATTTGATCGTTAGTGAAAGGTAATAAGAAACTCCTTTGACATAAGTTGGCATTTTCAGCAAAATTTTTACCTGGATGGTCCGGATCTAACAAGTGCACATCTTCAGTTGTTATATGGTTGGTTTTATGAAGTAAAATAATTTTACCACGCCACTGATGAGGTTCATTAAATTTGTATTTTTTAATTAATGGTAGCTTGTTTGGTAATGCACTATAATTGTCAAAAATAAACAGAAACTTTTTTTTACGTTTTAGTTCAAGAATAACTTTGTTGGGAATACCTTTTAACATCAAAGCTTTTTCAATTAAATCTGTTACTTGATTTAAATCACCAAGTAGTGGCAGAGAAATAAAAATTGGAATTGGTGCTCCATCTAAATATTTGTCCCATAATATTTGTTCGAGGTATCTACCAAACAAACTTTTGCCAGATCCGGAATTACCTTCTAAAATCCAAATTTCTTTAGATGGATCTTGTAAAAAGAACTCTGCTTTTTCTTGCAAACAATAATCTTGGTTATTGTTTGATGGTTCATTACTGTCAGAAGCTTCTGCTAAAACATATAGAGATAATCCTTGGGTAAGTATAATATTTTGTTCGCATTCTAGTTGAGCCATATGCTGTAGTGCTGCTATTGCCCAGGCTACATCTTTTTGATATAGCTTTAACCTATTGCTTGGATTTATCGAAGGAGCTGACAGGAATTTAGTTATACCACCAGAATGGTTTTCGGTACCAATTTCTTTTAAAGATAAAATATATCTAGGCAACACTTGTGCAGTTTGAAATGTTACAAGTTCTTCATAAACTGCAGTCTGTTGCTCATTTATAGGTAAGTATGTATCTTCTATACCTTGTTCATGTTTAGTTTGGTTTTCTGGGGTTACTAGAATAAAATGACTATCATAATTTTGATAATTAGCATGGCCTTTGAGTTTTTCTAAATCACCAGAAATTACTGGATAAGTATTTTGTGTTGCATACCAACTTAATAACAATACCTCGTTACCTTTATTATAACCACTAGCATACACCCTATACGCATATTCAGCATTATAGCTACCATACAGTCCTTTACCAAAATAACCAGAATCTACTATTGCTAAACTAGCGAATCCAGCCGTAGCAATTCCGGTAGCTTGATTTGGCCCGGTACCATGCCACAGTGGTATTATTTGAACGCCAGGAGTTAAAATTGAAGTATAGCTTTGATCATCAAATGTTTTTTTTACCCTGGTTCTTAAAGAAGAATTGTTTTCTTGTAACCAATGTGGTTGATATTCAGTATTATTAGAGCGGTGACTTAACAATGCTAAATTAGCGCTAAATGCTAGTTCTGCTGCTTGATCAGATATAAGGTATAGTTTATCAATTTCATAGTTGCTGACAGGTGTTTTTTGATATAATTTAGCTACAAAATCATAGTCAGGATCACCTGGTTGTAGAGGGTGAATTTTATAAACACCTTTATTAATCCAATTGACAGAATATCGTAATTTACTATCATACTCCCAAGGTTTTAATAGTCCGCCAGGTGTTGCTAATGTTGGATTATAACTTTCACAAGCTTTCTCATAAATTTCACTTGGCAATCGTATTGGTGATCCTTGTTGCAATGCAGTATAAATTTTCTGTTGGAATTCGGTTGGTGTAATTTTAATATACTTTTTATCATATCTGGTTCTTTGTTGCTCGATTGTGCCGCCTTTAGTATAAAAAAACACATCAGCATCGTCTGATAACGATTTTTTTTGATCGATTACTAAAATTTTCCCTTTAAAACCATTTAATCGATTAAAACCATTACTTTTAATTAGTGCGGATTTGTGTGCTAATTCCTCATATCCACCTAAAATGAATAGCCAGTTTTTGTGTTCTTTTAAATCAAGAATTTCTTCAATAGATAATCCCTTAGCCATTAAATAATCTTCGACTAAATGTTCAGATAAATTAGCGTTATTTACATTTGGGAGGAAAATATATAATGGTATTGGTTTTCCGTCTCGATAATCATTCCATTTCGTTATTTCTATGTAATGAACAAGTATTCGTTGTTCCAGTATAGAGTTGGTAGCTAAACATAATACTTCTTTGCTTTGATCGTGTAGAAAAATGTTAATTATATTATCAACTGCAACATTGTCGTAGTGTTCAAATATATCACAATCCTCAGTTATATTTGATGGAACTACATCTAAATTTCCACTACCGCAAGTTTTACAAAGATCATTAATTTCAGTTAATTGTTGGTTAATACTTTCGAGGCTTTTTTTGTAGATAACCCCAATACTATAAAAAAAATCTGGTTTAAAAATAAATGACATGTTACCAGGCTTGTTATATAACATTTGATCAATTAAACACTTCATTTCACAAGACTCTGAGGAGGATCCTCTGGGTTCTGACATGGTTCCTGATCTGGCTAAAGTAACTAAATATCTTGGTAATATTTGGCTAGAATCAAACATTGCTGCTTGATAATGGTTGTTTTTGTCTGTACTTTTTGCGACATTAAAATTGTTATCGATTGGGGCAAAATGCATATCATAATTAGCGTAATGAGGTCCTCCCAAAAGTAATGGTTGAATATAACCATTGTTGGCACTAACAGTTTTGTAAATATATTCATAAATTTTTTCGTTGATAAAATATCTAGATAAAACATTGCCATTAAATTCTAGTTCCTTGGAAGTTAGTCTTTCAGGAAAATCTTTGTCCGCAGTCGTTACAATACAACTTTTAATTAAATTATGATCAATTTTCAAACTATAAATTATTTTAAATTGATCATTCAATGTAACTGGATCAAATTCTTTAATAACGACAACACTTTTACCATTTTGGATTTCTGTAAAATTTGTTGGTTCTTGGTTGGTTAATTGGATCCACCAATTACAGTCGGGTTGATCGCCATTTGCTACAGGGTATATTACCTTGCCTGAACACCAACTGATCATCAACAAAATTTGTTCTTTTGGAGCTTTTTGTTTAGCAATAGTATAAGCAACTTCAGCACTGCTAACACCATAATAACCTTTACCTAACAACAAGTCTGTGCTGTAAGTTAAGTCTTCAAATTCTCTTTCTTTTAGTTCTTTAATGCTGTTTTCTGTAACACCTTGCCATAATGATAATAATTTAACATGCTGTACATCGCTAGAACGATATCGCAACTCTGTTAAATAATTTCTAGTAATCTTATTTCCAGCATTATATATATAAACCTGTCCTTGTTGTGCCTTTACTTCTTGATAAATGAAATTACAGATCCGTTCAACATCGTATCCGCATTCTTTAGATAAAACATTGTTATCAAAAGTTAAAGTTTCTAATATAATTAACAGTTCTAAATCTATATTAGGTAATTGTTGTAAAATAAAACTTTCGATTTTGTCATAATTTTTTTTTTTATAAATAACTTTTAAACAACCACTATTTTTTAGTATGACAATTTCTTCACCTCGTTTGATTGCAGGAAAATCATTATTTTCTTGATTGGATAAACGAATAGCACATCTTCCTAGTTTCCATTTTGGTTGGTGTACAGAATTACCGTGTTTTTTATCTAACAAATCTAAACCAGCAACAAATATTTGTTCTTTTGTCGTATTATGAATCAAGCTTACTTCAGCTACTTCATAATTAGTAATAGGATGTAGCCTATACAGCGATTCTACAAAATTAAAATCTTCTTGGTTAGGCTGTAAAATATGTAATTTATAAGTACCTTTATCGATCCAATCAACAGAATAATGGAGGTTAGCCTTAAAATCCCACACTTGTTCTAAACCACCTGGTGGGGTGGGGAATCCTAGTGGTATATTTTTGTGATTCAAAGATACATTGCTAAATATGCTAGCAGATCTTGCTGTTGGTAAACTGTATTTGCGTGATGTATCTCGTGGTGTGCGCGGAGAGTTATCTCGTGGTGTGCGCGGAGAGTTATCTCGTGGTGTGCGCGGAGAGCTATTTCGTGGTGTACGTGGTGAGTTGGTAATTAATAAATTATTATGTAGCAACAAACTAGATGAATTATTGCGTTGGGACGTAGGTAATGATGTTCTTGGAGTCCATGTTGTAGACAAGACACCAGTATTAGTTATATTAAATCCATATGGACCTTTAGGGGACGACCTAACAGAAAAATCTTGAATTTGTGATTCTGTTCCTAAATCCCCAATAATAATAGTTGGAACAGCACTTGGCGTTCTTTCTGCTTCTTTAAATCTTTTGCTTAATTCTTGGAGCTTAATTTTGGCAGTTTCGCTACCTAATTTTTTAGCTTCTCTGTAACAATCTTCTGCGCATAGACTATTTAGTTCGTCTATGTATAATTCAGCTTGTTCTAAATAGCTTTGTATAAGTAATTCTTTAACAGCAGGTTTTTCTATGCCAGCATCCCGTAAAAAAATTACTACAGTACTATATGTGCTAATAGCTTCATTTATTTGCTTTTCTGTTATAAATTCTTTGGCACGTATTATGCAATCTTTAGCGAGATCAAAGAGTTTGGTAGATGTTTCTGTATTATGATTTATTCCTTTGTCAACGCTAGCGCATGTACCCATGTTGACTTTATCGGTTTATGACCATAAAACTAGAGCTAGGTTTTTTTTATATTTAAATCATATGACTTAAGACTAATTATATTGTTACTGTTCGCGTGGTTCAGTATTTTTTAAATTTATGAAGCATCCTGAAAGAATAGAACTCTCTGTTAATCTATTAACGCTCTGAATGGTGCTTCATAAGTTTAAAAAATACTGAACCACGTGAACGAATACATTATATTTAATAATCTTCTGTGATTTTTATGTGTTCTAAAATACCCTCTAACTCTTCTAGGCTATTATACTCGATCATTAATTTGCCTCTGCCCTTACTTTTGGTAATTATAGTAACTTTTGCACCCAAATTATCGCTTAATTGTCTTTGTAATTTTGCAATATCAGGATCTGCAGTTAGCTTGTTTTTATGAGAAGCAGTTTGATTAAAACTAGTTGGCATTGGTTGTTGATATTTAGTTAATAATTGTTCTGTAGACCTTACAGACAAACCATCTGCTACGACTTTATTGGCAATTTGTATTTGTAAATTATTCGGTGCTCCAAGTAAGACTTTAGCATGCCCTAAATCTAGTTGTTGTTTTTCTAACATGTTTTTAATTTCATTTGGTAACTGTAAGATCCTTAATAGATTAGTAATAGCTGTTCTTGATTTTCCGACAGCCATAGCTACTTCGTTATGAGTAAGAGAAAATTCTTTAGTTAACCTATCTAATGCTATAGCTTCGTCTAAAGTATTTAAATTTTCTCGTTGAATATTTTCTATTAATGCAATTGTTAAAGCATCTTTATTATTAACATTTTTAATTATGACTGGAACTTCTTTTAATTCTGCAAGAGTTGCAGCTCTCCAACGTCTTTCTCCAGCTATTATTTCGTAACTTTGAGGTGTTAATTGTCTTACAATTAGCGGTTGTAAAACTCCCTGGGTTTTTATAGATTCAACCAATTCCGACAATTCTTGAGGGGGCATAGATTGTCTAGGTTGAAATTTACCTGGGAACAATTGATTAATTTTCAAACTGCTTAGCATGTTTTGAGAATTAACCGTATTATTAATCGGGTTTGGTTGTGGTTGATATTCTGGTTTGGCGTCAGTTAAAAGATCAGTATCAACAATATTTTTATTATGCTTGTTTTGGATTAATCCAGTGCCTGCTAATAATGCATCCAAGCCTCTGCTCAGTCCTCGTCTTTTCTGACTCATGCTAGTTCCTTGTGTATTCTTGTTTGAGTGATACATTTTTGCCCAGTTTTATTTTTTAAAAATTCTTTAGCTAATTTTAGATAGGCTTTGGCACCTTTAGAGTTTTTATCATAAAATAATATTGGCATACCGTAACTAGGTGCTTCTGCTAATCTAATATTTCTGGGGATTACTGTACCATATACTAATTTACCAAAATGCTCTGCTAATTGTTGCGATACATCGTTGCATAATTTATTACGGGAATCATACATAGTACGAATTATGCCTTCAATGTGTAATTTTTTATTTAAATGATTAATATCTTCAATGGTATTTATTAATGCAGACAACCCCTCTAATGCGTAATATTCACACTGCATAGGAATTAATACAGAATTTGCAGCTATTAAAGCATTAAGCGTTAAAATATTTAAAGATGGTGGGCAGTCAATAAAAATAAAATCATAATTAATTAATATTGGCTGCAATGCTAAAGCTAATTTATGTTGGCGATCAGAATGTTTTAGTAAATTAACTTCTGCTTCAGTAACATCTATATTACTTGGCAAAAGGTCAAACCCTGTGGCTGGCACAATAGCATTAGATATTAATACTTTTCCTTGTAATACATCTCCAGAAGTAAATTCTGCATCAAGTTTATTAAAACCACTACCCATGGTTGCATTACCTTGCGGATCTAAATCAACAAGCAAAACTTTTTTCTTGTTAGCTGTTAGTGCTGCTGCTAAATTAACACAACAAGTAGTTTTTCCAACGCCACCTTTCTGGTTAGCAAAGGCAATTATTTTAGCATGCATGTATTCCTCCTATTCCCACAGCGGTAGAAAATCTAATGTTATATTTGCAAAAAGCTGCTTTGCTGTTTTAAAAAAAAATTCGCTATTATCAGTGCAGTAAAAATTATTGGTACCAGTGGGGTTAGTAGCATTTATTTGTTTAGTCTTAAGTAAAAAATCTTTTATTTGATTTGCAACGAGCAATGTGGAATCTATAACCACAACCTGTTTATTTAATTTAATATAATAATTGTCTATATGTTTTTTTATTAACGGGTAATGAGTACAACCTAAAATTAATATTGATTTGTCTTCTAAATCCAGTTGCGATAAATATTGGGTAATAATTAGATCAGTAGCTTGATTATCGATTAAGCCTTCTTCTATTAAAGGAACTAATAAAGGTGTTGCTAATGCTTTAATTTGCAATTTTTTTTCGGCAATTAGGTGGGGTTGCAACTCTTCTATCCTGTTTTGATAGGCTTCACTATGGATCGTCCGTTTAGTTCCAATGATACCTATGCTATTAAAATTATTAAAGTCTATTTGTTGTAAAAATAACATTATAGGATCAATTACATTAAATAATTTTATTTGAGTAAATTGTTCCGAAAGTTTTTCGAGTGTAACGCAACTTGCAGTATTACATGCAACTACAACAATATTGCAATTTTTTTCAATAAGAAAATTTGTTAGTTTGGTGGCATAGGATATGATTTGTGATTTAGACTTGTCTCCCCAAGGCATGTGGGCTGTGTCGCCAATATATAATAAATTTTCGTGGGGTAAAACATTATAAATAGCTCTAGCTACAGTTAATCCGCCAATACCACTATCGAAAATACCGATTTTATTTGTTTTACTGTAATTATTTAGCATGACATCTTACAAAAATTAATAAATATTAAAGTTGAGTTTAATTAGCATTTTATATATTATCTTCGCATCAAGCTATTAATTTATAATTAATTTGTTATTTTGGAAGTAAAATATGAAACCTAATATCCATCCACCGCAACACAAAGTATTAGCTAAGTGCATTTGTACTAATGAGTTTTATTTTAATTCCGCATTAGACGCAAAAATAATGCACATAGAAGTATGCGATAAATGTCATCCGTTTTATACAGGCAAACAACAGATTATTTCAACAACTGGTAGGGTGGATAACTTTAATAGCAAATTTACTAAATTTCAGGATAATAAACGTAAGCTTTCATCGCAACCAGAAAAACTAGAAAAACCCAAAAAAGCCGCAACAACTAAAAAGGAATCAAGCAAAAAGGAATCAAGTAAAAAAGGGGAAGCTGGAGACCAGTAGGGAAAAATTCGTTCTAATAATTAATCCAATTTTTAAAATAAATGTTAAGAGGATATTTTTATGGGCGTTATAGATAATGTTGTTGATCTAAAAAAAGTAGTTGATTTAAATAAAGAAGCCCTTGATTATCATGCGGCTTATCCTGCAGGAAAGTTGGGAATTAGCATAACAAAGCCTACTAATTCTCAAAAAGATCTCTCATTAGCATACACGCCTGGGGTTGCAGAACCTGTTAGAGCCATCGCTAAAGATCCAGAAAATGCCTATAAGTATACAAATAAAGGTAATTTAGTAGCAGTTATTAGCAATGGTACTGCAGTTTTAGGGTTAGGAAATGTTGGGGCGTTAGCTGGTAAACCAGTAATGGAAGGCAAAGCAATATTGTTTAAACGTTTTGCTAATGTTGATGGATTTGATGTTGGGGTTGATACTCTAGATCCAAAAGATCTTATTGATGTTATTAGCAAAATTGCATTCAATTTTGGTGGAATTAATTTAGAAGATATTCGTGCCCCAGAGTGTTTTGAAGTAGAAAAAGCTTTAATCGAAAAATTAGATATCCCTGTATTTCATGACGATCAACACGGTACGGCAATTGTTGTGGCGGCTGGGTTATTAAATGCTTTGGAATTACAAAATAAAACTATAGATCAAATAAAATTAACTTGTGTTGGGGCTGGAGCTGCTGGCATTGCTACTATGAATTTATTAGTAGCTATGGGTTTAAATAAAGAAAATATTTGTTTGGTTGATACCGTTGGTGTTATCCATACAGAGAGACAAGATCTAAATCAATATAAAAAAGCTTTTGCTATTAAAACTAATAAACGTTCTTTAGCAGATGCTGTATCTGGATCTGATGTATTTATTGGAGTATCTCAGGCCAACTTGTTAACTCCTGATATGTTAAAAACTATGGCTAAAAATCCTATTGTGTTTGCTATGGCAAATCCTGATCCAGAAATAAATCCCAAGGTAGCACTCGCTACTCGTTCGGATTTAATTCTTGCTACCGGTCGATCTGATCTACCAAATCAGGTTAATAATACATTATGTTTCCCATATATTTTTAGGGCTGCATTAGACGTAAGGGCTAGTAAAATTAATATAGAAATGAAGATTGCCGCAGTGCATGCTATAAAAAATTTAGCTAAAGAACCTGTCATTAAAGAAGTTTTAGAAGCATATAAGCTAGATCATTTAGAGTTTGGGCGTGAGTATTTAGTTCCTAAGCCTTTAGATCCTAGATTGTTAGAAAGAGTGCCAGCTGCGATTGCAAAGGCTGCTATTCTTACTAAAGTAGCAAAGCTTGATTATCCAGAGCATTATTCTAGTTAGCGCGTTCGTAGCTCAGTTGGATAGAGCGTTGGCCTCCGGAGCCAAAGGCCAGAGGTTCGAATCCTCTCGAGCGCAATTATGATTCATAATCAGATAACCACAGCGGTCAAGTTATTGCAGCAAGGCAAATTAATAGCATTCCCAACCGATACTGTATATGGAATAGGTGGTGATGCTAAGTGTGAACAAGCAATCGGATCAGTTTTTTCCTTAAAAAATCGACCAACAACCCAAGCACTGCCAGTATTATTACCAGATCTACAGCATATTTATCATTGGGTACATAAAGATAGTTTAATTCCGGAATTGTTTTTGTTAGCAGAAATTTTTTGGCCTGGACCGCTTACTATTGTGGTTAAAAAAGCATCAACGGTGCCAAATTTACTGACAGCAGATCAAGATACTATTGCTATCCGTGTTCCAAATCATCCAATTACTTTAGAATTATTAAAAAATTTTAATTCTGGAATAATTGGTTCTTCAGCAAATAAATTTGGGCAAACGAGTGCTAAAACTTGTGCTCAAGTAAAAAACACATTTGGGGATGAATTGTTTGTTTTAGATGGTGGGGTATGTAATATCGGCATAGAATCTACAATTATTTCATTAGTAGCAGATCCTGTTATTTTACGGGAAGGGGCTATCCAAGCGATTCAATTAAAAAAATATTTAAAATTGTAATTGAATTGCTCGAATAGTGTTTATTGTTATTTAATTAGGTCTAGCATTAAGTCTTAGCACTAGGTGCATGTTTTCTGCTACAGGTTGTTCTATAAGACTATCTACTGCTACCTCAGGCATTGCCTCCCCCATGAATCTTACCAATCTTGGTTGTGCGTCTACAGGTTGTTGCGCATCTACTGGTTCTTGCTCTAATGCTGCTGCTTCTTCTCTTAGTCTTATAATTGATTGTTTTATGTCTTTTAAGCATTCTATAGCGTCTTTATGTTTATTTTCAAAGCGAATTTTTGCACTATTAAAAGTAATTTCACTACTTTCAGCTAATGCTAATTGGTATTTACAATCAGCCTCTTCTTCTGGGTGAGCAGATATATATCCTCTTGCATTCTTAATTTTAAAGTAATCTTCTTGCATTTTATTATAAGATAATTTCATGCTTTCTAAAATGCTTTTTGCGTGTTCCATAAGAGCTGGATTTAATCCTGGGATCGGTAATTGATTTTCTATAGTTGTAATTTCTACTTCTATTTCTGATATTGATCTAGCAGGATTAAGATCCTCAAAAATTGTAGTCGTAGTGTCTAAAATTTCCCTAGATTTATGTCTTTCTGAACTTGTATTGGATTTATCTACAGCATTATTTAATTGTTCTACAGCCTTATCTGCTACTTTTCCTGCATCCTGAACTGCTTTATCAACTGTTTTTGCTATGTCATTGCCTGCTTTTTTTAAGATTTGCTTTAATTTCATATTTGATCTCCCCCAATGCTTTATTAATTGTTTTTTGATTTTGTTGTTGCTATTTTTAGTGGCTAGAATATTTATAACATGTCTAATAATTGTTGTCGATAGGTCTTATATTTTAGGGTGTGAATAAAAGTGTCACTTTCTTTCATTTTACCATCCACCCGGCAGCTAACGCTGCCACCCTCCTTCGAAGCGAAGGAGGGTAAAATATACGTAAATTAAAGTCTTTATTGTCATTAGTAGGTAATAAACATATAAGGTAGTATTAATTAAAAGTAGAAAATAACGTAAAATATACGACAAACTTACCCTCCTTCGCTTCGAAGGAGGGTGGCAGCGTTAGCTGCCGGGTGGATGGCTTATATTATAGGTTGGGCGTGAGTGACACTTTTATTCGTAACCTATATTTTATGCAAATATAGAAAAATTTGATCTTTGTTTAATTTATAAATTTTTATGAGTTGCATATTAGTATCAGAATCTTTGTTTTCTTGTATGATAAAATAAGAATTATTTTTTAATGGGTGTTCTTGTAGCGGTTCTTTAGGCCAATTAATCTTATTTATTGCTCCAGCAATTCTTAAACCTGTTGCAGAAAACGAATTTATATATAAAGCATGATTGTTGGTATGAAGCAAAATATCTTTAGCCACACGCTCTGCATTTCCGTACTTAACATTATATTGGTGAGGGAACCAAAATATTGCAACAAAATATTTTATAACTATACCTATAAATAACAAAATAATTGCTTGTTTTATTAAATTTGATTGCCAAATCATATAAGCAATTATTATTGCAAATAACGGATAGATTGGCAGCAAATAACGAATGTTGGTTTGTGATGCGATCCAATAAGGAGCAAAATTAAGTATTGTAACCCATAATAAAATTTTTATGATTGGGTGAAAATCATGGTTAAATAATTTTTTTATGGCAAATAAGGCTAGCATACTGCTGGGCAAAAGAGCTAGCCAAGTTTGTAGTGGGAATGTAATAATGTTGAGCCATAAATGAGCTTCTTTGTTGTCGGTGACACCAATTAAGTTTTTTACGTGAGAAAAGGTTGTAGTAAAACAATTAGCATCTGCAACATATATATTCCATAATATTAATGGAACTATAAACAAAACATGTAAAATTATAATGTTTTTGTGTAATAAATTTTTTCTATGTTTGGTAAATAATAACA
>CAIJNR010000110.1 GCA_903822055.1 uncultured Francisellaceae bacterium
AACCAACACTGTTTGTAGATCAGAGTTTAAATATGGTTCTAAGAATTTAAAAAAACTTTTATTACGACCAACCGCATTGCAACTAAAACCATAAAATTTCTTTTTTGCTCGAGTTATAGCCACATATAACAATCGTTTTGCCTCGTATAATTCACGCTGTTCTTCTGAATATTTCATAAAATTATAAATAGCATCATTTGATTGCTTAGCTGATTTTATTGGAGCAAACAATAAATAATTTCTTAATAGATTAGTGTTTGTATCATCATCCAAAAAACATGTTCTTTCTTCCCATAAAAACAATTGTTTACCAGAAGCTTTAGGTGATTTATTCATGCTTGGTACAATTACCACATCAAATTCTAAGCCTTTAGCTTTATGAATTGTCATCAATTGTACATTATTCAGGTTTATTTGTGACATATGCGAAGAAACAAAATGTTTTTCTATTAATTCTTCCACAGCTCCAATCTGAAATAGATCTTTAATTTCCAATAATTTATGAAAAAAATCTTCAGCTAGATCTAACTCAACTGCCGACAAAAACAAATCCCCACCTAATTTTAACCAAGTTTTTTTAATTAATTTTGATAGATTTATAGTTTCTCTTTGATTTATAGCGGCTAATAAGACTGGCAATATATAATCTAATCGCAATATAGCATCACTAGATAATTGCTGATTATTTTTATAATTCTGTAATTCATTAAACAATGAACTAGATCCTGTACCACCAGACAAAGCATCTAAATCAAACAACTTTAATCCAACTAATGGACCTCGCAACACCGACAACCAAGCAATGGTATCATGCACATGCAATATAGCGCGTGTTAAAGAAATTAAATCACATATAACAGGTTGATTAGACAATGATTCTAGATCTATCGCCTGATATGGTATATTACAGTCGCGTAATTTTTTTATAATAAAAGTTGCATGAGATCTTGCTCTAACTAAAATTGCTATACTAGATGCTGGATCATGTTGTTTGTTTTTTTTGATTAACTCAACAATATTTTCTGCTTCTAATTTCATATTATCTGTTACAAAAAACTGAATTGCTTCACGCATTGCGTCATCAATGGCAGCATTATCACCAGCAGCAACTGCACTACTATAAGACACTCCACCCAAAATTATATCATTTTTTAATGGAAATATTTTACAGAACAGCTTATTTAAATTATCAACTATTGCATTGCTTGATCTGAAATTGGTTTTTAAATGTAAATTTTTTAATTTTATATTAGCTATACCATGTAGCTGAACTCTTAAAAATAATCCAACATTTGCTTGACGAAATCTATAAATAGACTGCATTGGATCGCCAACTACAAAAATGGTTCTACCATCATTATCTTGCCAATTAACAACCAATTTTTCTAACATGTTAAACTGCAATACAGATGTATCTTGAAATTCATCCACTAAAATATGATTTAATTTATGATCCAAAAAAAGAGCTAAATCTGTAGGATTACTCTCTGTACCAAGCGATTGGAGTGCTGCAATTGCTATTTGAGTAAAATCCACTTCTTGTAACTCTTCAAAAACCACCATTAAATGTGCGACTAATTCTGGCAGTAAAGGAAACAAACTTTGTAAAACATCCCAATTCTCTGAACTATAATGCAAATCTGGTAAAATATTAATTTGCTGTAATTTTGACAAAAAACTTTGATTGTATTCAGACAATTGTTGTAACAATTCATGCATGCTAGATTTTAATTGATTTGCTACTTTTTTTTGCTCTGGATTTTTTATATAACTAGCTGCTAAAAATCCTTGATTAGCATTAACTACACGTCTTGGTTTACCATCTTTACTTAATAACAATTCAGTTAAACCGCGCCAAACAGGTAAATCCTTGCACTTCGCCTGCGGCCAATTATTGGTTAAATTTTTACAATAACTAATATTGTTTTTTAAATCATCTATATTATTGGCTGCATATTTTGCTAAATCTATAATTTTTTTTTGTTCAGCATCAGTTGGTAAAAAAAGCAATAGATCAGCCAAGATCTCTTCTGTTGCTAATTGTAAATTATTTTCTAATATTTCTCTAAAATTAAAATCTTGTCCTGAAATATTTGCAGTATCCTTAGCTACCTTAATTGGGACAATCAATGGTAACCACTGCTCACGTTTAGCTAGCATATCAACAAGTAAATTTTTTATTAACTCATGATCATTAGCTAAATGTTGCAACAATTTTATTAAATTATCTTTACTATGGTTAAATTCACCAGATTCTAGTGTCATTAAAAATCGATCAACTGCTTCTATATATAATTTAGCTGGATCTAAAGAAACTTTTAAATCAACTCCAATTTTAGATAAAATAGGCATCTTTTGAGTCAAACGTGCACACCATGCATCTATAGTTAAAATTTGTAATGTATTAGGGTTAGCAAGTGTTTGGTTATATATATTATGTGAAGTATGCTCTTTAGAATGTACTATTTGTTCTATTTCTAGCAAAACTCTGTCGCGCATTTCAAAAGCTGCTTTTTTAGTAAAAGTTATAGCTAAACATTCTTCTGGATCTTTACAAACTCTTAATAAATTAATAAAACGTTTAACCAATAATGATGTTTTTCCAGAACCAGCTGGTGCCTGTAAAATAATTGATTGCTCTATATCAATAGCTGCGGATCTTGCTTTTTCGTCGAATAACACTTTGATATCACACCATATATTGAAATTAGGATTATAATTTTGACACATAAGAGCCGCCTTATGCAAGAGATTCAGCCAGCTTCTTCCATGTCTGCGCGTATGGAGGTGTAAGAATTTGATGTCCAACTGCAAAAATTTTATTTTTAGTAGTAGCTGGAGTTTTAAGTAAAGCTTGCTTTGTTTGAATATTTTCAGATATGATAAATATGATGGTAAAAATAGCTGAAAAGTTATTAGAAAAAATAAAAGAGTATAATATTAAGTATCATTTAAACGTAGATAGCAAGCTTATAGAAGGTGTTATTGATTTTATTAAAGAACAACATAAAGATCAAAAAAGGCACTCTGGTGAACCATACTATTATCACCCCATTGAAGTTGCTATTATTGTAATGGATTATTTTTTTGACACTGAAACTATTATAGCTGCTTTGTTACATGACGTTGTTGAAGATACTAATTTTTCTATTAATCAGATTAATTTTTTGTTTGGACAAGAAATTGCATCACTTGTAGATCAATTGACTAAACTAGACAATAATGCAGTTTTAAAATTAAAACTATCCAAAGAAGAAAACGTTTGTAAACTTATCAATTTGAATTCAAATAATAAAAAAATATTTGCTATTAAATTAAGCGATCGATTACATAACATGCGTACCATAGAATATATTAAGCCTATAGAAAAACAACAGAAAATTGCATTAGAAACCCTACAATTATTTATTCCTATTGCTAGATATACTGGTATGACAAAAATAGAACTAGAGTTACATGAGCTTGTTATAAAAGTGTTAAATAAAAATTAAAAATATAGAAGATAGCTTATAGAGGTATGGCTAACGATTGATATTTTAACTTAAAATTTATATCACAGGGGATAATATGTATTCATATTTTAATTGGAACTTAGACATAGCAATCTTTATTGCTTATCTATTAATAAACCTTAGCGTTGGTCTTTATTATAGTAGAGGTACTAAAAATATTAAAGAATATGCGGTAGGTAGAAGAAATTTTTCTACAGGTCTTATTGTATCCACAGTAGTGTCAACATTTGTAAGTGGTAGTGGTTTTTTTATTACTTTATCCAAAACTTATTCTGAAGGACTTCTTTATTTTGTTAGCTCTCTTGGTATGGCTCTATCTTTTGTGATTATAGCTTTTATCTTTATACCTAGAATGGATGAATTTTTTGATGCCACCTCTATAGCCGAAGCCATGGGTAATTTTTATGGTAAAAATGTAAGAATTATTATTGCTGTCGCTGGTACAATAGGAGCTGCAGGAAGTATCGCTGTTCAATTTAAAGCATTTTCTATGGTTTTTAATTATTTTTTAGGGATCCATCCAACAGTAGCACTTTTTGTTGCGGCAGGAATAGTGATCATTTATTCAGCAATTGGAGGGATCAGATCTATTGCGTATACAGATGTATTACAATTTTTTACTTTTGGGGTTGTTATTCCTATTGTAGGTATTTTAATTTGGAATCATGCATATTCGCAAGGCTTTAGTTTAAGTCAAGCCTTTTCTAATCCTATATTTGATTATAAACAAGCCTTTAGGTTTAGCAACCCTAAATTTTGGCAGATGATCCCAATAATGCTATATTTTGCTATGCCAACCATGAAGCCGTATGAATTTCAAGAAATCATTATTAATCGTAATATAGCGCAAGCAAAAAAAACATTTTTAATCGTAGCCATGTGTTTAGTATTTATGAAATTTGCAGTAGCTTGGATCCCGTTCATTATTTACAATATAAACCCTAACTTACAACCAAACCATTTATTAAGTTATGTAATAGATCATTATACTTATCCTGGATTAAAGGGCCTTATTATAATAGGCATAGCATCTATGGCTATGTCTAGCGCCGATGCTTATCTTAATTCTTCAGCTGTTTTATTTGCTAATGATATTTGTGCACCATTAAATATGAAAATAAAGAATAGGCTATTATTATCTAGATTATTTGCTTTATTTTTAGGTATTTTCGCTTTAATTATTGCTGTTTTTTCTGGTAGTGATTTATTAAAAATTATTCTTACAACTAGCAGTTTTTATATGCCGATTGTAACGGTTCCAGTGTTTTTAACTATTTTAGGATTTAGAAGTACTACAACATCAGTATTAATAGGCATGTTTGCAGGACTTACTACAACTTTAATTTGGCGGGTTTTAGATCTTCAAATAGATGGCATTATATTTGCTATGTTAATTAATTTGTTGTTTCTTGTTGGTAGTCATTATCTGTTAAAGCAACCAGGTGGTTGGGTTGGTATTAAAGATAATTCAATGCTTATATCAGCAAAGCAAGAACGCAAACGCAAATTTGGCAATGTTATAAATTCTATCAAAGAATTTAGTTTTATTAAATTTTGTCAAAAAAATTCGCCTAAAAATGAAGCAACTTACGTGGCTTTTGGAATATTTTGTTTGTTATCTACAATCACCATAATATATTCTACTCAAGAAGCCTTATTAAAAGAAAATTCTAATATTATTTTGTTTTTGTATCAAACCATGTTGGTGATGTCTGTATGTTTTATTACTTATCCAATTTGGCCAAATATTATTAAGAAAGACTCAATCATTCATGTGTTTTGGAATATTGGAATATTATATTTATTAATTTTTTGTAGTTCTTTTTTCTGTATGGTAAGTAAATTTGGGCAATTACCAATAATGATATTTACAGTTAACATGATAATAGCTGCTATGTTGGTTAAATGGAAAACAGCCATACTAGCAATTAGTCTTGGAGTTTATTGTAGTTCTAAACTTTATTTATATTATATAGGAACAAATTATTTGGACATTAAAATAATTGGTGACCAACCTAAATTTATTTTAATGTATTCTTTATTGTTGATAGGTACCACGACTATTATTTTTTTTATCAAACCAAAGCAACAACAAGAAGACATAACAGATGATTTTAACAAATACTTAGAAGAACAAAACACTAAAACTCGATTTGATTTATTCCGGTTATCTAGATACAGAGAAGAGTTTGTAAATAGACTTGATAAGAGATGTATTGGTGTTTTTAAATCAATTCACAAGCAAATTATAATACTTACCCAAGAACTAACAGAGATAAATAATAATGATATGAAGAATATAAATTTAATTAAAATTGTGAAAAAACTAAGGACTGGAGCGGAATATTTAGATGATATAATTTGGTCTGTAAAAAATCAAATTACAATTAAGCCAACTATAGTAAATTTAAAACAATTTCTTTATAGTACTATTGAAGAATACCAACATTTGAATGAAAATAATATTCCAGCAAGTATAAAATTTAAAACCAACAAACAAGAACTAGAAATTGATCAAGTTGCCATTAAAAATAGTATTATATATTGTATCAAACATGGTAGGGATAATAGTGATACTAATAATATCATGATGTTGGTAGAAGATACTATTATTGAGTACGATTCTAAACAATCTACTACTTTATTACCAATCAAACGAAATGCAATTAAAATCGTTATAATTTTTGATTGTTCACGGTTGCAGCAGAGTTCTGTAGAACAATTACAAAATCCAAAATCAGTCTCACCAAATGAAATCCATTTTGCAGAAGTACATAGAATTATTAATGCTCATTACGGCACAGTAAATATTACTGTAACTGATATTAACCAGCTAATTTATTCAATAATTATTCCTGCTAAACTTAAAGATATCAGACCAAAAACCATGGATCTCCCTGATGACGAATTTGAAAACATTAAAAAGATTAATGATGTAGTAGATAAAAAAAACAAAGAATTGCTTTGCAATATTGCCAAACAATTAATGAATGAATCAATCGATTTTAATATTATAGCTAAGATAACCAAATTGACTTTGCAGGAAATAAATGAATTATAAGACGTTCTACGTCCTAAGTTGGACCCAAGAAGCAAAGAATTATGGTGTATATCTTGGTACAACAGTCCGTCCGTCTATCACTTTACTTCCTGGCGGTGGATTACAGCCTGAAATTTTTATATCATCTCGATTAATGTTAGTTTCAGAATCCAGTTTACAGCCATATTGCTCGTATACTAATATAGAATTGCAAAGTGGTTTAGATGAATTTTTAGTGCAAGCATTTGCAGCAGTGGTAATAGTTTTGCTGGTGTGAGCCATCATAAGTTCTAAGGTAGTGTCTATTTCTCCTGATTTAACTGTAGTCAAACGTAGCCATTCACCATACATGGATTTGTTACAAGCTTCGATCCTTTCCATAAATTTATATATATCCATTATGTATGCTTGACGAGGTCCAAATACTTTAGAATCATCAACTGGATCTAAATATATAATTTTATTTTTACATACACCGATAACGATTACCAGATGGATAGTAGTATTGTTTATATTTCGACAACAGTATTGTGCGTTATTAAAACCCAGTAAAGCTAATGACCCTAATGTGCCACAATTTTTTGGTCTAGAGCCAGCATAGTAAGCGACACCTACATCACCCGCAACAATGAATGGGCCAACTTCAGACAACACCTTAATAAAAAATGCTTTCCAAGAACGGTAATTTAATTCTTGATCTTCTGTTATTGGAATAATAGCGTTATTCAATTGAAAAACAACATTTTGTAGGTTAAAAGGTTCAATATCTTTTTTATTGGCAAGATCAAAATGTATCCCTTCTTTCTCTAACAAATCTTCTAACGGCATACACTCACAATGATCTCCATGAATTTCTAATCTAATTTTTTTCATATACCCAGAAAATACTGTTGAAAATGTTATATTAAATTCTTGAAAACTTGTTATATTAATTCTATGACCATTAGCTATAAATGTTTCTCCCATACATAAAAACATATCTGTAAATATCACATGGTTTGGCTTATTTTTTATTGGAAAATGGCTCATTTTCTCTATAGAATTAATTTCTTCTTGCAATGCATCCTTCACCATGCTTGGCAAATTCTTCAAATAGATTTGTAATACAGTGCTATTAATAGTAATTCTATTCTCTATCAGGTCGTAAAAAACACGCAAACAAAGTTCATATATTTTTTCAACATTATCTAATGTATTTTTCAAACTAGATAATATTATTGCTATATTTCCATATTCTGCTTCATTAAATGGTTGTTGAGTATGTTTTAGTGCCGCAAGCCTGCGAGCAGCATAATACCAACAAGTGTGGCCAATTTGGGCAGGAAAATCTTTAAAACCCTCGTCAGTTAAATGCCCGCTTGGCAAAAAACATAAAATAGTTTCGTTGTCTAAATCTTTTATTTCATGCAATAAAGGCATCTTCACACCTGCTACTAAATTAATGAAGTACTATAGTTTTTTGTGTTATATACAGCTTAAATATCAAATTATCAATATTACTTATTGTTATTATATAATTTAAAGTTTATACCATGTTGCATTTTAACAAACAATTGGAATATCACCAATTGTTTCGCCATACGTCCTCTGAAAACTAAGGTTTTTATTTTTAGGAAATATAGAAATCAAAACGCAACAAAAGTCATCGGTATTGTTGCTAAAACATATAAAAATTAGCTTTACTAACCCCTGTTCTAGCCAATTTTTACCCCTGACTTTTAAATTGATAAACGATCCAATGTTCTTCTTTAATTTGCATGCTGGTGGTAGTAAAGATTCCCTGAGTAAATTTTTCAATTGCCTGCAAGCAAAAAGTACAAGCTGCTTTATTCTCCGTCAACACTCTCACTTGCCATGATCCTTTAAATTGTTGCCATATTTTAAAAGCAACCATTGTACCAATACCTTGTCTTTTATATTTTCTCATAATAAAAAATTCTGATATGTCCCATACTTCCTGATCATTAGATATTGGCGAACCTTTTTGGATTAAAACAAATCCAGCTATCTTTTTTTCAACGTAAATTAAATATGGAATACGGTTTAGATCAGTCCAATAAAGTGGCAAATATTCATATCCATAAAAACCATGATCTCCGATATCAAAACTCTGTGACTCAGTAAAATCGTATGCATACAGCTCTAATAGATTAGCCAAAATTGGTTTTTGATCTATGGTAGCCTGCACAATTTCTAAGTTCATGTATAAAATTCCGACTTCATCTATTTTTTAAAAATCTCATAGGTTAAAGGTTTTAGCTTGTTAATTAATTCATCAAAATCGGGTAATTCTTCTAACAGTAGTTTTAAAAATTGTTCCCAATCCGATTTAATTCTATTTAAATAATTAGGCTCAAAAAACTGATCTGGCGATCTAAACTCTATGCCCTTATGACGACATTTTTGCATAAAAAAATCCTTAAACTCTGTTAAATCCAGCTCATCTCGAAATTGAACCAAAATATGCCATAAATCATATAAATCTCTTACTCTAGATCGCATCCACGTTCTTTGTTGCATTTTTTGTTGGTTTTGTAATAAGCCGCGATATTTTTCTGCTAGAATTTCTTCCAATGCATAAACTTGTAGCTGTTCTTTAAAACTTTCTCCATATTCGTGGATAATAGAACGCCAAACAGATGGCTTAAGTATTAATTCATCCCTCGTGATTTCTAATTTTATTTTAGTTAATGGTTGGCTATGCCAAGGCAACTGAGCCTTGATAATATATGCTAATTGACCATGAGGATGCGCTTGTTGTTCAGTGTAACTTTTTTGGGCAAAAGTTATATTACTATTACCTTCGGCTGCGATCTTCCTGGCTTTATTAATTATTTCCGTAACAATCTGATTAACCTGGTCGTCAGTTAGTTCTGCTAGCATAGTAAAATCTAGATCTTGTGAGAACCTATATTGACTACCAAAATAACATTTTTTTAAAGCTGTGCCACCTTTAAAGATTAAAGATTTGGAAGCTAATTGGTGTTGAGCGATAGCTAGCAATATTAAAGATAAAGTATAATCTAGCTCTATAGTCTCCCAATGAGCTTTTCTTTTTTGCTGCTCTGTAATCAGCCGACTTTTTAATGGAAGCATTAAAACATTTTTTTCTCATTATTTAATTGCAATCTCCATTTTGGATCGTAGCTACCAATTGGAGGACGAGATGGATCTAACTTTCTATATCCTAGATGTTCTCGTTGTAGCAAACTATTCATTTGATCAGATCTTACTGCTAAATGATCTAATACCCAACCTAGTCTACGACTTACCGCTACTCCTAGCTTTAAGGCATATCCTATGATCTTGGTTAACTGTATTTCTACTATATGTTCTTGGTAAGCATGAAGTACTTCTGATAGCCCCCCACAAAATTGTGGTCGAGCTAAGCCATCTAATAAGGTACGCTCTAAGTCGGTGACCATAAAATGTCCTGTCCCAAGCCAAGCCTTCTCCTCTCCAAAAAATAACTCTTTTTTAATTTGAATAAATTGATAAACAATCCCATGAAAATTAAAACTAGCCTTCTTACCTGTTACGCCTTGTTGGGGAGTGGATGTTTCTTTGATTGTTGTGATAAATAGATCTCTAGGTAATTGATCAGTTAACCCGTGATGACGAAATGCTGAGTAATGGCTAATCATAGCAGGTTGCACTAAACGCATGGCAATTTCATATTCATTTAAAGGGCTACCACTGACAACTGTTCCTAGCGCATACACACCCTTTTTAATAGCCAACAGCCATTCATCTCGTACCAACCCGCGCAACATTTTGTTTAAAGAGCTTGGCTTAATATTATTACTTACGATAAATGATAGATCTTTTAACTCCTCTATATTAAAGACTCGTAACTCTGCCTTTAAGATCTCTTGTAATAGCTGATTTTTTTCAGTTTTTGCCATACTTTTTTTACTTATAAATAGCTGATTATTGGTTTTTACTATATAATAAAAGTATAGAGGATTAAAATATATATTTCCAGTATTTCCATATTTTTCTACTTTTTTATGACAAAAAATATCTACATGGTTCGTACCTTTATATGGCAATAAGGTACCCATTATCTCTTCTACCATAGGTTCACAGATCTTGAAAAAATTATCGCTTGCTTAGATAAAGGTCGCACACTCTAATTCTGTAATGAACAACAAATTAATTTCTCTGTAATTTCCTTAATGCACAAATATAACTAGCAGTTCGCATATCAATATTTAACTCTTCCATTAATGCATACACTTGATTAAAGGTGTGCTCCATTTTAAATTTAAGTTTTTCATGCACTTCTGACAAATTCCAATATAAGCCAGTTCTATTTTGTACCCATTCAAAATAACTAACCATAACTCCACCAGAATTTGCTAAAATATCTGGTACAATAAAAATATTTTTATTGTGCAAAATAGCATCTGCATCTTTATTAATTGGACCATTAGCTAATTCTACTATATATTTAGCTTTAATTTTTGCAGCATTTTTTATAGTAATTTGATTTTCCATAGCAGCTGGAATTAATAAATCTATATCTAATTCTAATAATTCTTGATTAGTTATAAGTTTATAATTATTGTTATTTTCAAGCGCTTCGTCAATTAAACTGCCATTGTGTAATTTATTAGTTATTAGCTTGTTTATATCTAAACCTGTTTTACAATAAATACCACCCAAAGAATCACTAACTGCCACTACATTAAAGCCAGAAATATTTAATAAATTAGCAATATGTTGTCCAGCATTACCAAAACCTTGAATTGCAACTTTAGTGTGTTTAGGAGTTAATTTTTTTATAGAGATTAGTTTTTCTATACAATAAAATCCACCTCTAGCTGTTGCATCATCTCGTCCTAAACTACCACCCAATATTATAGGTTTACCAGTAATAACCGCTGGTGCTTTAGAACGATTAATTTGCTCATATTCATCTAACATCCATCCCATAACAGTTGAATTTGTATACATATCAGGAGCTGGAATATCGATATCTGGCCCTATATTATCAAAAATAGCTCGAACAAAACCTCTACTTAAACGTTCTAATTCTAATTTTGATAATTTCTTAGTATCAACTTGTACTCCACCCTTAGCACCACCAAAAGGTAAATCAATAAGCGCACATTTTAAAGTCATAATTAAAGATAAAATTTTTATTTCTTCTTTATTAACGTCTGGATGGAATCTAATACCACCTTTACCTGGTCCTCTAATAGAATTATGTCTGATCCTAGTACCTATAAAAATTTTTGTATTACCATCATCCATAACAATAGGAATTGCCACTTCTAAAATCTGCTCTGGAATAGATAAACTTTCTACAACTTTTTTATTAATTTTACCAATCAATGCCGTCTGGTGTAATTTTTCTATAAATTCTTTATATAAACTATCACTCATAATAATTCTCCAGTAGATCTAAGACTTAAAAGTAAAGAAGCAATAAATTGGGTAAATGAAACAATATCATGTTTTATGCCAGCAATTTCCAAAAATTCATATATTCATTTCTTTGAATAACAGGCATTATTACCCATGAATCCCACATACTGATAGCATGACATTCATTATAAATCTAGCAATGCATCTATGTTACTTTTATAACCCAATAAATTGCTGTGCTCTAATACTCCAACTTTTACAAAGTTTCTGAAAATTGTTTTATTGCACTACAGCAGTATTAGGTTTACCACAAATTCTGCTAGTGGTATTCTTGAGGAAACAGATTTTAGCGCATGATACTAGAAGTACTCCTAGTAAAAAGATAGAACCTAAGCATCGAGAAGCTATGGCTTGAAGGTAATTAAGTTATGGAGTTAGCAATGAACAAAAAATTTAAAACATTATATTTTATTTTATATGCTATTTTAGTTTTTATACCTCAATCGTGTTTTCCTACTGATCCGCCTAAAGAGCATACAAATTTTTCAGACAATAATAAATCATACATTTTAGCGGTAGGAGAGCAAGCAAAAAACAGATTACAGCTTTCCGAATCTACTTATGGATCATATTCCAAAATCTTATTTAAACAGTTAGGTTTAAATAAGGGTAATAAAGTATTAATCATTGGATGTGGTACTGGGGAAAACTTAGAATGGATGTCTAAAAAAGTTGGCAACCAAGGCCAAATATGGTGTACCGACATTAGCAATCAACAGCTTGAAGTGGCTAAAAAAACAGCTAAACACCTACCAAATGTGTATTTTAAACAAGTAGATGTAACTAATATAGAACAAGCTAATTTATCGCAAAAATATGATTTTGTAACATCAAGATTTGTATTAGTACATCTAAACGGTGGCACAACTACTAATGTTCAAGCTATAAAAAACATGGCTAGTTTAGTTAAACCTGGAGGACACTTAGTTTGCGAAGAACACGACACTGGATTTATATTTTCTTACCCAGAAAATAACTCTGTAAACACCTCTAAACAATTGTTAAAAAAAATCAGTGAACAAAAAAACGTGGACTATGAATATGGTAGAAAGCTTTTTCATTCTTTTTACCAAGCTGGGTTAAAAGCTGCTAGACAACAAATGAATATCCCTACTTTTACCCATGGATCGGAAAAAACACTTTTAGCACTATCTTTAAACGAAGGTAGGGCTAATTATGTTAATGGCAAATTAATAACTAACGAAGATATGGAACTGCTATTGACGGATTTAAACCAATTTAACCAAAATGGTCAAACTTTATTTGCAGTTGGAGGATTTTTTCAAGTTTGGATAAAAATGTAACAAATTCTAAAAATGATTAATACATTCTAAAACTATAATAAAAACTCCAAATAAAAAAATCATCCCCATTAATACTTTACCAATTGGTGCTTTATACTTTATATTTTTTATATTGTTTATATTATTCAAATCACTATGAATAATATGTTTTTGGTAGTATCGGATCCTCCAAACCATAATTACTGGATAAATAATCATTATCATTGCCGAAAATGCACCAGCCACCCCTAATGCTTTTAAAAATCCTTGCGGAAAAATTATTGCATAAATAATTGGTGGTACAAACGTTACCACAGTCAAAAAAAATCTACCTTTTTTGTTTTTAAATATACTTAATCCATCTGCAAAAAAATCAAATAACGCCCAAGAACTTCCAGTTAACGAGCAAGTTAATGCAAAAAAAGAAAAACTAGCAAAACATCTTAAAATATTTTGATCATTATAATGTTCAAATAAATAATCAATCAAACTACTGCCAGGATTTCGATTAGAAGATAACATCCCAGTCAACCCATCTGAACCAAATGTAGGAATTAATAATAAAACCACTAACTGCCAAGTAATATAAACTATTAATGGAATAATACTGCCAAGTAATATAGCAATTTTAAGAGGAGTTAGTTCTTCTTTTAAATAAAATTTCAAAGGTGGAATTATTTCATGATATCCAAATGTAACAACTATCAATGGTAAAGCACATAATAGAACTTTAAAATTACCACTTGCAGATAAATTAGCAGCTGGTTGTAAAGTACCACCTGTTGCAAAAATAATGCTACAACATAATAATATAAAAGAAATTATTACCCCAATCATTAAATATCTATTAAAAAAATCCACCCATTTAGCACCTAAATAAGCTATTATGGCAAATGGCAACATAAATATTACTGTTGCTAAATAAGCATTTATTGGTAATAGCTCTATAATTAATCCAGCACCACCAGACGCATAAGCCGCCATAATAGAATACATAAATAACAAACAGATCCCCCAAGCAATATTTTTACCAACATTACCAAAAGTCGCTTTTGTCATAGAAATAAAATTAACAGCACCGGGAAAGAATAACGAAACTTCTAAAAGTAGTAATGCACTACCTGTCATTACTGCCCAAACAACAAAGAATGCAAGCAGAGTTGGATAAAACCCAGCAGCAGCTGTTTTTACAGGAACACCTATCATTCCAGCACCAATACAAGTACCAGCAACTAGGAACACACCTTTAAAATAATGATAATTTATTTTCACCACCTCTCCCCTG
Source organism: uncultured Francisellaceae bacterium (assembly GCA_903822055.1). Lineage (GTDB taxonomy): Bacteria > Pseudomonadota > Gammaproteobacteria > UBA6186 > Azoamicaceae > UBA6186. The sequence goes on from CAIJNR010000110.1 coordinate 14,554, forward strand.
GCCCCTCTCCACAAAAGTGGAGAGGGGAGTTTTAAGTTAAATATTATTTATACATTCAATAAATACGATTAAAACCCCAAACAACAAAATTGCTATTATTGATTTATTACTAATTGGTGCTTTATATGTTACATTATCAATTAAATTTGGATGAAAAATAAATTTTTTGTTACGCAATTTTAAAACCATTAATGCTGGATATATAATCGTTATTATAGAACAAAAAACACCAGCCATTCCAAGTGCTTTTAAAAATCCTTGCGGAAAACATACACTATAAATAACAGGTGGGATAAATGTTAAGCAGCTTAAAAATATTTTACCTTTGGTATTTTTAAGTACTTTTAAACCATCAGCCAAGAAATCACCTAACGCCCACGCCACCCCTATTAACGAACTAGTAAGTGCACAGAACGAAAAAAATATTATACAAACCAAAATTCTTTTATTTTGACCGTGTAACATTAAATAATTAATTAAACTATCAGCAGGATTTTTTTTAGATAATAACATACTAAGTAAGCCATCATCGCCTAACACAGGAATTAATAATAAAATTACTAACTGCCAGATAACATAAACTATTAACGGTATAGCCCCACCTATTAAAATAGATTTTTTAAGTGGCATTATCTCGTCTTGCAGATAAGATTTTAAAGACGGAATAATCATATGATACCCAAATGTAGTAACCAGTATTGGTAATGCAAAGAATAAAATTTTATAATCCCCAACAATCGAAAAGTTATTTGTTGATTGTAAAGAATCAGTATCAAATAATATCGTCCCAGCACACAATAAAATAAAAGAAACTATTAATCCTATTGTTAACAATCTGTTTGCAAAGTCTATAATTCTGGATCCTAAATATACTATAAAAGCAAATGGCAACAAAAATACCAGTATGGTTAAATAATAATTCATTGGCATAATTTGCTTCATTATAGTAATGCCACCAGAAGTATATGCTGCCATTATCGAATACATAAGTAATATATAGACAAACCAAGCAATATTTTTATAAGTGTCGCCTAAGATAGCTTTTACCATAGAAATAAAATTATTTTCGCCTTTAAAAGCTAAAGAAATTTCCATAAATAATAATGCAGTAAGCGTCATCACTATCCAAACAACTAAAAATGCTAGCATAGTAGGATAAAATCCAGCTGCAGCTGTTTTAACAGGAACTCCTATCATACCAGCGCCAATACACGTACCTGGGACTAATAATATTCCACCTAAATTGTTATTTTTTTTACGCATGTTTTATACTCATTCCAATCTAATCTTAAGTATTCTAAAAAACAATTCGCGTACACGAGCCCAGCTTCGCTGGGCTCAAACAACTCTGATTGTTTTTTAAAATACCTAAGAATAGATTGTGAACACTATTTTATTTAATAATTTTCTTATATTTAATACGATGTGGTTGCAAAGCCAAATCCCCAAATTCTTTAATTTTTGATTGAGAATAATCTGAATAATTACCTTCAAACCAAACAACCTTACTATCTCCCTCAAACGCTAAAATATGCGTCGCTATCCTATCTAAAAACCATCTATCATGAGAAATAACCATAATAACCCCAGGAAAGTCTAATAAAGCTTCTTCTAAGGCACGTAATGTTTCCACATCTAAATCATTAGTTGGCTCATCTAATAATAGGACATTTCCACCACTTTTTAACAATTTAGCTAAATGTACTCTATTACGTTCACCACCAGACAACTCTTTTACTAATTTTTGTTGATCCGCTCCCTTAAAATTAAATTTACCAACATAAGAACGAGACGGAGTTTGGTACTGACCAACAGTAATAATATCTAATCCATCAGAAATTTCTTGCCAAATGGTTTTATTATCAGCCAATTTATCTCTAGTTTGATCTACATAAGAAATATTAACCGTATCACCAAAAGTAATATTACCGCTATCTGGTTTTTCTTGTTTGATCAACATTTTAAAAAATGTTGATTTACCAGCACCATTAGGTCCTATAATTCCAACAATTGCACCTTTTGGAACCTTTAAGGTTAAATTTTCTATTAATACTAATTCCGAAAAACTTTTATTAATTCCTTCTACTTCTAATACTAAATCCCCTAAACGTGCACCTTGTGGAATATAAAGTTCTTTAGTTTCGCAACGTGATTGATATTCTTTAGAACTTAGTTCATCAAAACGCGACAAACGTGCTTTACTTTTAGCATGTCGACCTTTAGCACCACTTCTAACCCATTCTAATTCTGATTGAATATTTTTTTGACGCGCAACTTCCTGAGATTTTTCTTGTTCTAAACGCCTAGAACGTTGATCTAACCAATTTGAATAATTACCTTCGAATGGTATTGTTCGTCCTCTATCAACTTCTAAAATCCAACTAACCACATTGTCTAAGAAATATCGATCGTGAGTTACCATAATCACGGTACCAGCAAATTCTTGCAAATACCTTTGTAACCAGGCAACACTTTCTGCATCTAAATGATTAGTAGGCTCATCTAATAAAATCACATCATTGGAAGACAACAATAATTTACAAAGCGCAACTCGACGCTTTTCTCCACCAGATAATTCATGAACTTTAGCATCCCAAGACGGTAACCGTAGTGCATCTGATGCAATCTCTAACCTTCTACTTAAATCCCAAGCATTAGCCGCATCAATTTTATTTTGTAATTCACCTTGTTCAGCTAATAACTCATCCATTTCTTGCATTGATAATTCTTCAGCAAATTTATTACTTATTTCGTTAAATCTATCTAAAAGTTGCTTAGTTTCTAAAACTGATTCTTCTATGTTACCACGCACATCTTTATCTGAATTTAATACTGGCTCCTGTGATAAATAACCTACTTTAAGTCCCCTTTTATAAACAACCTCCCCAGTAAAATTTGGATCAGATCCTGCCATAATTTTTAAAAGAGTAGATTTTCCTGAACCATTAATCCCAACCACACCGATTTTTGCACCATAAAAAAAAGATAAATGTATATCTTCTAAAATTTTTCTGCTAACAGTACCTGCCCCTACGATTTTAGTAACTTTTTGCATAGTTAAAATAATATCTTGCTTCATTAACATATTCACTGTACTGCCTCCTGTAAAAATGAAACTGGAATGATCTCCAGCAACTCTATACCCTTCATATTAGATTTGCTGGGCATATTAGCTTTAGGGATCATTGCCTGTTTAAAACCTAATTTAACTGCTTCTTTTAAACGTGCATAGCCATCTGCTGCTGGACGAATTTCTCCAGTTAAACCAACCTCTCCAAATGCAATTAAGTTTCTAGGTAGTGGTTTATTCTTTAAACTAGACAAAATAGCTAATATTACTGGTAAATCAATACCTGGTTCAGTAATTTTTGCACCACCAACAATATTAACAAAAATATCTTGGTTATAAGTTATAACTCCACAATGGCGATGTAGTACAGCTAAAATTAACGCCAATCTATTTGGATCCATACCCACACACAATCTACGTGGATTAGCCATGTGACTCTCGTCTACCAAAGCCTGAATTTCTACTAATAATGGTCTACTTCCTTCTTTAGTAGCCATTACAATACTTCCTGCAGCTGATTCGCTCTTTCTAGATAAAAATAATGCTGATGGATTGTTGACTCCTTTGAGCCCTGTATCTGTCATGGCAAAAATGCCTAATTCATTTACTGCACCAAATCTATTTTTGACTGCACGTAATATTCTATAACGATTATCAATCTGCCCTTCAAAATATAATACTGTATCTACCATATGCTCTAAAATACGCGGTCCTGCTAATGATCCATCTTTAGTAACATGACCAATTAAAATAACAGCTACTCCAGTTTTTTTTGCAAATTGAACAACCTGCGCAGCAGATTCTCGCACCTGACTAACTGATCCAGGAGCACCTTGTAACATTTCGGTATACAGAGTTTGTACAGAATCTAAAACTATAATTTTTGGATGTAGATCCATAGCTAACTGCAAAATAACCTCTACATTAGTTTCTGCTAGTAACTTTATTCCTGCATCCTGCAACCCTAAACGATCTGCACGCATTTTAACCTGGGATAATGATTCTTCTCCAGTGACATATAATGCTGAATATTGTTTACCAATATGTGATAAGGCTTGCAGCAAGATAGTTGATTTACCAATACCAGGATCTCCGCCAATTAAAATAACAGAACCAGACACTATACCATTGCCACCTAAGGCTCTATCTAGCTCCGAAAGACCTGTACTAAAACTAGATTGTTCATTAATTTCTATGGCAGCTAAATCTGTAACACCTTGGCTTTCTAACCCAGAAAATCCAGCGAATTTATTGCTTTTGTTAGTAAGAATTATTTCACTTATAGAATTCCATGCACTGCAATCCATACATTGACCTGACCATTTGGGGGACAATGCACCACATTGAGTACAACTGTAAGAAGCTTTTAATTTAGTCATAGCCGCAAATATATCATAAAAACATTAAATAACTAACACCAGAATACTACGTCATGATGGCCGTTAAGAGTGAACAGTTAATTTAGGCCTCACCCAAACACTCTCAACTATAAGTCACGCTTACTACAGCCCTCTCCAGCTAACGCTGGTAGAGGGCGGAAACATTAATATTAATAAAGATTCAATAGATGATATCAATAAAACTGATGTTTTATTTGTGCTTAATTTTAAAGTTGTGAGGTTTTGGAATTGGGGAGTTTTAAATAATTTACCAAAAGTCCTGGAAAATATAGCAAAAAATATCTAATGACAATGATGGTTATGCCCTCTACCAGCGTTAGCTGGAGAGGGCCGCAGTAAGCGTGACTTATAGTTGAGAGTGTTTGGGTGAGGCTTAAAGAACAATTATAAACTTTAGCCGCCAATTTTAAAATTGTAAGAATTATCTATGTGCTTTATTATTAGATTTGAATGCTTTTGATGTTTTAAATAAGATCTCAGCTCAAAAAGAAAAATTAAAACGAAAGTAGTAAATGCAAAACCTAAGTTCAATTTATCATTCAAAGAAACGAGCCTGCAAACCAATGGATTACAAAACCCAAAAATTTGCACACAACTTACTGATACTTCCAGAATTAACATTCCCCAAACTAATAATTTAAGAAAAGATCTTTTATATTTAAATAATATTAATAGCGAGATAAACAGCGCAATATAAGCTCCTCTATGCCACTTACAAATGGTACACGCGCTATAACCTTTATAAACTTCCCAATATAATACATTTCCAACACCCCAAGCAGATAATCCTAAAGGCAATAAATATACTGTTAAATTTTTTGCCTTATTTAACGAAAAAACGTAATTTTTGCTGACCATAATTTATACTTACCATTAATTCAAGTTTATACTTAAATATGTCTAAGACCATATCTGAAAGTTCACACATGTGTACAAATTTCTTTTACTATAGCATTAATTATGGAATGGGCTTTTAATAAACAAGCTGAATTATTCATTGCAGCACCAACTGATCAGAAAATTATAGATCAATGTGGAAAACAATATAAGGCACTGATTAATATGCCCATGCTTTTCTCTCCTAATCATACTTTATCTAATCAGCAACTGTTTTACTCTTATATGCATAATTAACAATCAGCAGTATAACTTTTATATAAAAATCAAACAATAACCATATATACTTAACCAAGGGAATATACACGAAATAACTTCAACATTTTCAATCTTCCAAACCCTAAAACGCTAGGTTTAATTGAGGATGCAGCACAAAATAGGTCATCACTAATGCTTTGCCCATAAGAAACTTTTAACTATAAAAAGCTTTTAACTTAGTCATAGCTGCAAATAGATCATACATGAAATAACTAAAACTAAAATACTAAATCATCCTGCCGATATTAATTAAAGAACAATTATAAACTTTTTAATATAGGCAAAATATAATATGCAAACAGCAAAAGAAATTTTAATCAATGCCTTTGCAGTATCTGCTAAAAATAATCTTAAACACGTCCATCAATTTGAATT
>CAIJNR010000111.1 GCA_903822055.1 uncultured Francisellaceae bacterium
CTTGTTATATTTAGAATATTCTAGTTTATCTGTCATATATTTACCGTATATTATAGATTTTTTAAAAACCTAAAGCTTATTTGTGTTAAATATTTGTATTAAATATAGGTGTATATAAATAGTTTATTAAGTTTATCAATTAATATAAAGTCTATAATATAAATATAGGGTGAAAAATATGGGTTTTTCTAAACAACCAAATGTTGCTGGAACTTTTTATCCAGCAAAACAATTAACATTACAGCAAACTGTTACCGATTTTTTAGCAGCGGTGCCTTCTGTACCCAGCAACCTACATTCTCCAAAAGCTATGATTGTCCCTCATGCAGGGTACATATATTCAGGTGCAGTAGCGGCTACTGCATATAAGCCTTTTTTGAAATTAAAACATAAAGTAAATACCATTATATTAATAGGACCTGCACACTTTGTACCATTTTTTGGTATTGCAACTACTTATGCAGATAGTTTTATTACCCCACTTGGAGCGATAGAGGTAGATCAACAAATAGTGCGTACGGCTTTACAATTAAAACAGGTTGTAGAACTAGATACAGCATTTCAAAAAGAACATTGTTTAGAGGTACAATTACCGTTTATTAGCCAAGTTTTACCTCATTGTAAAATTGTACCGTTTTTAGTTGGAAATACTAGTTATTTAGAAGTAGCTGAATTAATGAAAAAAGTATGGGGAGGATCAGAAACATTAATTATAGTAAGTTCTGATCTTAGTCATTATCATGATTATGAAACTGCAAATAAACTTGATAAAGAAACGTCTTTGGCTATAGAGAATCTTCAAGTAGAAAAAATTGGTACTAATTCGGCATGTGGAAGATTAGCTATTCAAGGATTATTACAGTGTGCTATTGATTTTAATTTAAAAGTTGTAGCGTTAGATCTTAAAAATTCTGGTGATACAGCTGGAGATAGATCAAGAGTTGTTGGTTATGGTGCCTATCATTTATGTTAGAAAATTTAAAAATAGTGCCTAATGAACAAAAAATTTTATTACAAATAGCTAGAGATGCAATTAAGTATGGTTTAGAGTATAAAACTAAACCTAAAATTTCTTTAGAAAAATACCCACAACATTTAATTCAACCAAGAGCTTGTTTTGTTACATTAGATCAAAATAAACAATTAAGAGGTTGTATTGGAACATTGCTTGCTAGAAGTCCATTAGTGCAGGAAGTATCTGATAGTGCTTTTGCAGCAGCATTTTCAGATCCAAGGTTTCCTAAAGTAACAACCGAAGAACTAGCATCTTTACAAATCCACATTTCTATTTTAACAGTTCCAATTGCTATGCGCTTTACCTCAGAACAAGATTTATTGTTACAATTAAGGCCTAGTGTGGATGGATTGATTTTAAGAGTTGGTAATTCGTCTGGTACATTTCTACCATCTGTGTGGGAACAGTTACCAAATCCAAAAGATTTTTTAAATCATTTGAAAAATAAAGCAGGATTACCTATGGATTATTGGTCTAATCAAGTAGAAATGTTTAAATACGAAACTGAGATGTTTGGAGAACCTCACCCCAGCCCTCTCCAGCAGAATGGCTGGAGAGGGGGAATTTGTAAAAAGAGTGGAGATACTTAATGTGTCATCTAGTACTCGTTCGCCTAATGTGTGGCATGCACAATTATCTGGATTAATATTATTTTTTACTTGGGGTTATTCATTTTGGCCAGCAATAAAAGCCATTTTCACTATTTATAGCCAGTCTAGTTATGATCATTATGGGTTTGTATCATTCATAATTGTATTATGGTTGTTTTGGGTACATCGTAATAAAGTTGCACATTTTGATCCATCTCCAAATATTTATGGATTAATTGCAATTATTATAATTTCTATTGCGTGGCTGTTAGCTTTTTGGGGAAATTGGCTGTTCTTACAAAATGTATTGCTTGTTAGTTTATTGCCATTAATAGTGTTAGCTACGGCTGGAATACGCATCACAACAGCACTTGTTTTTCCTATTTCTTGTATGATTTTATTAATACCTGTTGGTTATTTAATAGTACCACATGTATTAAATGTTGTTTTTAAAATTTTAAACATATATTTGAAATTGATAAATTTTGGTTGGTATTTACAAGATCCTGACGAATTACACAAAGTTAAAAAGTTGTTTTTTGAGGTTGATTATTTGGTTGCAAATTTTATTTTTGTGATATCATTTAGTTATTTTAAATTAGAAAATATTTTAAATAGAATTTTGTTTATATTAAGCGGAATGATATTACCTATAGTTTTAAATCTAGTAGTGGCTAGTTTAATTTTGTCGATACAGTTTTTAGGACTTGTATTACCAAGTGTATTATATTCTTCCGTTTCAGTGATTGTATATTGTTGTGCAATATTTGTTTGTATATTAATTTTTAAAAAATTAATAATTAAAGTTAGAATTGATTTGTTGAATGTAGTGGAAAATATTCGTCCAGGTGTAGTTTTTTGGGATCCTTATGCCAAATGGTTCAAGTTAACAATGGTAGCGAGCTTTGCATTAATTATTCCATCATATGTTGCCAATAATATTTCAAACAATCCATGGATCGAAGACTATAAATTGAAATTTTTTTTAGAAGCACCATCAATTTCTGAGTGGATCGGACCAGATAATGTGTTAGCTAGTAAATGGCAACCAAAATTTTTTGGCAGTACTGCACAAATATTAGCATCTTATTCAGCTAAACAAAAAGAAGTGTTGTTGTATTCAGCCTATTATTATAAAATTTTACAAACAGGCGGTCTTATTGATTCAAATAATAAATTATATGATGATGGATATTGGACAACAACTCAAGTTGCTGGTCGCACAGTACCGTTGTTTAAAAGTAAACTAGTATTGTTAATTAATGAAGTAATATTAACCAAAGATGCTAGAAAACAATTAATTTGGTATTGGTATTATGTTGGTGATATGGTTTCTAACGACCGAGATTTTATGTATATGTTAAATGGAGTTAAAACGGTTGCAAATATGCGTGATGATGCAGGGATTATTGCTATTGCTACAGAATTTGAACCAAATACTAATATAGAGGAAGTAAGAGCAAGATTAATTTATTTTATTAATAGCATAGAACCTAGGTTAAAAAATATTATGCATCCAGAGAAGCATACGTAGTGTTTCTGACATAGTGTTTCTGAATTATCTATAAATTTAATCAAAAAAGGTAAACGATATATGTCAACTGAATCAAAAAAATTATTAAATTCATGTCCTGTTTGTTATGCAACGAATTTTACAACATCAGATATTTGTACAGTAGACGGCCCATTATTGTTATGCGAGAAATGTGGACAATTAATTAGTCAATGTACAGAAGATAGATATCACATAACAATGCAACAATTTGATAAAGAAAGAGTAACTTTGCCATTTGGAGCATCGATTAAACGTGCCTTTAGATTGCATAGTAAACGACTAGATTTGGCTAGAAAATATTGTAACAATCGACCAGCGCAGTCAATCAGATTACTAGATGTTGGGTGCTCGTCTGGTGCGTTTTTACTTAATGCAAAAATGCTTGGATTTAATGCGGAAGGAGTGGAACCAGCTAAAAAAGCTGTCGATACTGCTAAGTCTTTCAATTTAAATGTTCATCATGGATACTTAGAATCAATAAATTTTGCTGATAATACTTTTGATTTAATTACTTTGTTTGAAGTTATAGAACATTTGAATGATCCTAATCAATTGTTAAAAGAATGCCATCGTATTTTAAAGCCAGACGGTATAATGATGATTGGTACGGCTAATACAGATAGTTGGACTGTTAGGTTTATGAAGCAAGAGTGGGAGTATTTTAATATGGATCAGCATGGTGGCCATATTAGCTTTTTTAATTCACGTTCTATCAACAAAATTGCTAATTTAAGTAGATTTAAAGTGGAATGCATAAAGACGCGTTGTGTAAAATTTTATGATAAAACCAATTCAAACAAAATCTTAAGTACAATTACTAAAATATTTGCTGAATTACTGAATATTCCATCACAAATTTTTGGTTTTGGGCATGATATGATAGCTGTATTGCGTAAATAGCAAATATTACTTAATTTAAAGTATTACTTTTAATTTCAGGATACTCAGCTTCTTTTCCTAAAATTTCTGCTACTTGGCTTTTATCCAATGTTTCTTTCTCTAATAATGCTTTAGCTAATTTATGTAATTTATCTTTGTTTTTCATTAATAATGTATTAGCTTTTTTATAAGCATCTTTTAAAATAAGTTTTACTTCGGCTTCTATAACTTCGTCTGAAATAAAATCTAATTCTCTATCTGCAGAATAAATCAATCCAAGTTTTTCGGAATAACCCCACTTAGTTACCATATTATGAGCTAATTTAGTGGCTGTATGTAGATCATTTTCTGCACCAGTTGTAGTATTGTTTTTACCAAAAACTAACTCTTCTGCGATCCTACCACCTAAGTTACTGGCAATTATATTTTCCAACTGTTGTTTAGAGTGCGTATGAGTGTCTTCTAATGGTTGAAAATTTGTATGCCCAAGGGATGGTCCGCGAGGTGCGATAGTCACTTTATATATAGGATTATGTTCTGGCAATAAATAGCCGACCAATGCATGACCTGCTTCATGGTAAGCTGTAATTTTTTTGTCTTTATCTGACATGATGGTAGCTTTTCTTGTGGATCCTAAAACAAAACGATCTTTTGCTACTTCAAACGAACCAAGATCAACATTAGATTTATTGTTTTTGGTAGCATCAATTGCTGCTTCGTTTACTAGGTTAGCAAGTTCTGCGCTAGAAAAACCAGTAGTTATTTTAGCTAATTTTTCTGCATTAACATTAGGATCTGTAGTAATTTTGTTTAAATATATAGAAAAAATTTCTTTTCGTTCTATTTGGGTTGGTAGATCAAGCTTAATATGCCTATCTAAGCGACCTGGGCGCAAAATAGCATTATCTAAAGCATCAATACGATTAGATGCTGCAACTATTAAGATCCCTTTATTAATATGATCGTTAAGGCCATCCATTTCTGTTAAAAGTTGATTAACAGCTTGCGCAGACCAGGCAGGGTTGTTTTTAGTGTGCCGCTTAAAAGCAATAGAGTCAATTTCATCAATAAAAACTACACAAGGTGCTTGCTCTCTAGCTAATTTAAATAATTCTCTAATTCTGGCAGCTCCAACCCCAACGTATTCTTCTTCAAATTGCGAACCGGAAGTTGCAATAAAGCTAACGCCAGCTTCGCCAGCCAACGCTCTTGCCAACATAGTTTTGCCTGTACCTGGTTCTCCATATAATAAAATTCCTTTAGGTGGTTTGGCACCTAAACGTTGAAAATCTCTTGGATCATTTAAAAATCGAATAAGATCACTAAGTTCATCTTTAGCTTCGTAAAGTCCAGCAACATCTGCAAAAACAGTTTTTACTTGTCTTGGATGTAGCACTTCAAAATAGCCTTGGGTAAGTTTTTTGGTCATAGCACTTTGAGCTGACAGATCCTCTGCTGTACTGTCTTGGTGTTGCTTATTTAATCTATCATTTTGCAAATACTTAATTAACACGTTAAATTGAGCGTATTTGTTAACAACGGTTACAAAGCTATAACATAGTAAAAAAATGCCAACAATTATAAAAAATTGTTTAGCAAAAAATTTAGTTTTTAAAAGTGTAGATGGTTCTGTATTTATGATTGTTGGCTCTACGGTTGTTGGTGCTGCATTGTCTAAGCTTAAATTAGCTAATTTAAGCTTAGAGTCTGTTAAAAAACGTATTACCCACATAATAAAAGACATTAAGATGATTGATAAAAAAATGTTTTCCATATACTGCATATATCTCATATAATTTAGTGCATATAAAAATTGGTTATAATACTAAATGTTAACAGGTTTTTTAGCTAGGATCAATTAATTTTCCAAAGCCCCCCAACCCCATCTGGTTTTATCTCCTTGCATTTACCCTGCTATTTTTGTAAGATGCCAAGTTTAATGGCTTATCTATTTTGTTGGAGTTTCGTATATAATGAAAACCTATAGTGTAAAACTGAAAGATACTGAACAACAAGCATGGTATATTATAGATGCTAAAGATGTTGTGTTAGGTAGAACAGCAACTTTGATTGCGAAAATGTTATTAGGAAAGCATAAGCCTACTTATGCACCTTATGCGGATGTTGGTGATTATGTGATAGTAATCAATGCTGGCCAAATTAAGGTTACTGGTAATAAGAGTACAGATAAAGTATATTACCGTCACTCAGGTAGACCTGGTAATTTAAAAGCAATTACTTTTGATAAATTAATTGAAAAATCTGCAGAAAAGCTTTTGAAAATAACAGTTAAAGGTATGCTGCCTAGAAATACCAGAGGTAGAAATATGCTTAAAAAACTTAAGGTATATCAAAATGCAGAGCATCCGCATGCAGCACAACAACCTATACAATTAGGGGTTTAAATTATGGCAAAAATATATTATTACGGTACTGGTCGAGATAAAACTTCAGTTGCCAGAGTCTTTATGTCAGCTGGTGTTGGCAAAGTTAAAATCAATGGTGGTAGATCTTTAGAAGAATATTTTCAGAGAGAAACATTTAGAATGATTGCTATGCAATCTTTACATGCAGTTAATATGGTTGGCCGTTTTGATTTTATAATTAATGTTAATGGCGGTGGCAATAGTGGTCAAGCTGATGCGGTAAGATTAGGAATTTCTAGAGCACTCTTAGACTTTGATGAGCAATTAAGGACAGCATTGCGTGAAGGTGGCTTTCTTACTAGAGACAAACGAAAAGTAGAACGCAAAAAGTGTGGTTTACGTAAAGCACGTAAAAAAGAACAATATTCTAAGCGTTAATCCTTAATCTTTAGTGTAAAGAGATATTTTGTACAAAATATCTCTATTAAGTTTGGAGAAGTAAGTATATGGCAATTACCAATAAACGTTCTGTTATAAGTTTATATTCTGGAGCTCGTGATCCATATAGTCATCAAGTAAGGATAGTCTTAGAAGAAAAGGGAGTTACATTTGATATTATTGATGTAGATAGTTCAGCTAAAGCTAAAGAAGAAATTGCTGAGTATAACCCTTACGGTACAGCACCTACTTTAATTGATAGAGATTTAGTTTTATATAGATCAGAAATAATTGCTGAATATATAGATGAACGGTTTCCTCACCCACCATTATTACCAGTATACCCAGTTTTAAAAGCACGTAGTAGATTAATGATTTACAGAATTAATCATGATTGGTATAGCTTAATGGAAAAAATTTTAGATCCAGAAGTACAAGAAATAACAAAAGAAAAACATAGACAAAATTTATTGGATAGTTTACTGAGTGTTACGCCGATTTTTGCAGAAAATCCTTATTTTTTAAGTGAAGAATTTTCTTTAATTGATTGTTGGATAGCGCCATTATTATGGCGTTTACCTAGAATGGGTATAAAGTTGCCAGAAACTTCTAAAGCTATTATTAATTACAAAACTAAAATTTTTGCAAGACCATCTTTTCAAGCTAGCTTAACTGATGTAGAAAGAGCTATGCGAGTATAACCCTCACCCCGCCCTCTCCACCTCATCCCTACCCCTTCTCCACAGAGTGGAGAAGGGAACAAAGGACCCCTCTCCAGTAAAGCTGGAGAGGGATTGGGTGAGGCGGGAGAGGGGGATGTTGTAGGAAGAGTGAATTTAAATTAGGAGTGTAACTATGTTAAATAAAATAAAATTAGTGTTGAATGTATTATCAGCTGCATTATTGATGTTTATTATAACAACCAATATAGCTTATGCTGATGCAGCAAACGCTGCTATGCAAGGTAGCATGAGTGGGCAAATTATTATGATGGCAGTTTTATTTGGTGCCATGTATTTTTTATTAATTAGACCACAAAGCAAAAAAACCAAAGAACATAGAGAATTACTTTCTGGACTTAATAATGGAGATGAGGTGATTACAGCTGGTGGATTACTTGGTAAGGTTAATAAAGTTATTGATCATTTTGTAGTATTAACTATTGCAGATGGGGTGGAAGTTGCTGTTCAAAAACAAGCTATTGCTCAAATATTACCAAAAGGTACACTTAAATCGTTATAATTTTTAATCTTTAATAAAGGTATACCTAAATTGTTATGATATCTCGATTTCCAACTTGGCAATATATATTATTAGGTATAATCACTATTTTTAGCATAGTTTATGCGTTACCAAATATTTATCCCGAAGATCCTAGCATACAAATTTCTATAAAAAAAAATATTACTAAAAATTATACTTCCAACAAGTCTGATATCGATATATTAAATGCAGATAATATTCAAGATTTAACTAAAAAAATCACTCAAGAATTAATAAACAGAAATTTAAAAATTAAAGCTATAAAAACCCAAAATACTAATAATATTGTGATACATTTTTTTAATGCGGCGGATGAGTTGGCAGCTAAAGAAATTTTACAAGATTTATTGGGGGAACAATATAGTGTGGCATTAAACTTAGCTTCTAGCACTCCTAATTGGTTAGATTTTGTAGGAGCAAAGCCCATGAAACTAGGTTTAGATTTGCGTGGAGGAGTGCGTTTTTTAATAGATGTTGATGTTGCATCTATTTTCAATTCAGATCTTGAGTTAAAAAATAGTTTAAATTCTCAACAAATAACAGAAATGAAGAATTCTATTATAGATAGAACAATTTTAACAATTCGTAATAGAGTAAATGAATTGGGCGTTGCAGAAGCCATAGTACAGCGCCAGGGAGCGCATAACATAGCAGTAGAACTACCAGGTGTTCAAGATACTGTTAGAGCTAAAAATATTTTAGGAAAAACTGCTACATTAAACTTTGTAATGGTTGACGAAAATGGTGTGTTAGGACCAGGTAATAGATCTTTGATGGATCGTTATGGCAGAAAAATACTTGTTAAAAAGAAAATAATTTTAACTGGTGATTCTATAATAGATGCTACTTCTGGATTTGATACTAGTGATCATAAGGCTGTTGTTTCGTTACGTTTAGCTAGTGGTCGTAGTATAAATTTATTTGAAAGAACCACAAGAGAAAACATTGGTAAAATAATGGCTATTATTTATCGTGAACATAAAACTATTGAAAAAAATGCTATAAAATCCTCTGTTATAGAAGAAACTGTTATTAGTACCGCTGTTATTCAAAGTGCATTAGGAAATAAATTTCAAATTAGCGGATTAAGTATCGATGAGTCTCGTGATTTGGCTTTGCTATTAAGAGCTGGAACTATGCCAGCTCCTGTTTCTATAGTAGAAGAGCGAATTATTGGTCCTAGTATGGGACAATCCAACATTAAAATGGGTATGATTTCTGTAGTGCTAGGATTGAGTTTAGTATTAGTAGTTATGGTTTTTTATTACAGTTTGTTTGGACTGATTGCCAATTTAGCACTACTGTTAAATTTAATATTATTGTTGGCAAGTATGTCTATTATTGGTGCAACGCTGACTTTACCTGGTATTGCAGGAATTGTTCTTACATTAGGTATGGCAGTTGATGCTAATGTATTAATTTTTGAGCGGATCCGTGAAGAGATAAATGCAGGAGCCAATACTCTTTCTAGTATTCATCGAGGTTTTGAATATGCATTGGCAACTATAGTTGATTCTAATTTGACAACATTGATTGTAGGAGTAATTTTATTTTTTGTGGGTACTGGGCCTGTTAAAGGTTTTGCAGTAGTATTATCAATTGGTATATTAACCTCATTATTTACGGCTATAACAGGGACTCGTGCAATGGTAAGTATGTTGTACGAAGGTAAGCATCGATTGCAAAAAGTATGGGTAGGAATTTAAGTGGAGCTATTTAAAAATTCTAAGCAGCTTAAATCTATTATTAATTTTATTGATGCAAAAAAATTTACTTGGAGTTTTTCTATTGGTTGTTGTTTAATTGCCGTGATTAGTTTGTTTATTAACGGTTTAAATCTTAGTTTAGAGTTTATAGGTGGTACGCAATTAGAAGTTAGGTTTCAGCAACCAGTTACCATAAATGAGATAACAACTAAATTAGAAGCTGCTAATTTAAAATCACCACGCATACAACATTACGGTTCGACTAGGGATTTTTTAATAAGATTAGCTAATGTTAAATTTTCAAATGCTATAAACCCAGATCAAGAAAATAAAATTGCAAAAACTGCAATAACTGCTTTAAATACAGCGAAGAATACTGCTGAGCTTCGCAGAATAGAGTATATAGGTTCAGAGGTTGGTGAAAAATTGGTGGAGCAAGGTGCAATTGCAGTTATAATCGCAATTTTTGCGACTATGTTATATATTGCAGTTAGATTTGAATATCGATTAGCAGTAAGTGCAGCAGTCACGTTATGTCATAATGCTATTATTGTTTTAGGTTGTTTTTCTATTACTAAATGTGAATTTGATTTAGCAACATTGGCCGCGATATTAGCGGTTATTGGATATTCTCTTAATGATACCATAGTGATTTTTGATAGGGTGCGAGAAAATTTTCGTAAATATCATAAAGAGACTATTAAAGAAGTAGTTAATATATCTATTAATCAAACATTATCCAGAACTACTATGACTTCTTTTTTAACTTTATTAGTAGTTATAAGTTTATTATTAGTTGGTGGGCAAAGTCTCTTTGGTTTTGCATTAGCATTAACAATTGGTATTTTAATTGGTACATATGCTTCTATATGTATTTCTGGTTCAGTTGCTGTGTGGATGGGATTAAGCAGGCAAGATTTTTTAAAGAGGTAAATGCTATGCACCCATATTTGAATATTGCTATTAAAGCAGCTAGAACTGCAGGAAAAATTATTGTCGATGCAACATTGCATCCTAATTTAGTTGAAGTAAGAAAAAAATCAGAATTAATCTTGGATTTAGTAACTAGTATAGATCAAGCTTCAGAAGATGCTATTATTAAGACTATTTTACGTGCTTATCCTACCCACAATATAAAAGCAGAAGAAACTGGTGAACAATTTAATAATTCTGAGATTACTTGGGTTATAGATCCCTTAGACGGTACTTTTAATTTTGTGCATGGCTTTCCATTTTTTGCAGTATCTATTGCAGTTATGAATGGCGAAAGTATCGAACATGGGGTAGTTTACAATCCTGTTTCTGATGAATTGTTTACTGCGAGCCGTGGAGCTGGTGCACAATTAAATAATAAACGGATCCGTTGTTCACAAAATAATAAACTCCAAGAAGCATTATTAGCAATAGATCTTGATTTATTGTTGCAATTATCTCAATCAAATAGTAAAGAGATCACAAAATCTTTACCACTTGGATCAAACCGTTATGTGGGAGCAGCTGCTTTAGAATTAGCTTTTGTTGCATGTGGCAGGATAGATGGTTATTGCGAGCCTGGTTTGAAACCTTGGGACATTGCAGCTGGTGCATTATTAGTACGTGAATCAGGCGGTTATATTACTGATTTTAATGGTAAAACTGATTTTTTAGAACTTGGTAATATTGTAGCTGGTAATCCTAAAATTCATCAGCAACTGTTAGAGTGTATTGTTAAATGGTGAATTCTTTAAGATGCGATAATAATGTAACGTCAACAACGTTACAATTTACAAAAAAATCAACGTTCTCTTTATAAGTAGTATTTGTTGGCTCTATAGTTGTTTGTTACACTTTGCGAAAATACTTATTGTGTAAAAATTAATAATAGGCGCAGATCTATGTACAAACAACAATATAAACTGGCAGAGGACTATGAACTTGCTCGTGGCGTTGAAAAAGACGAAAGTCAAGCATTTCAATTATACTCTCAATTAGCTATCCATGGGTACGCTCCAGCACAATACAAACTCGGGAAAATGTATTTAGATAACTTATTCTGTGCGTTGTATAAACAAGTTTTTTTTAAAGACTCATTATTACCAGGAGTTATAGAACAGCTTAAACAATCAGCGAATATCGATGATGATATATTTGCTCAATTTGCTCTTGATAGGGTATATGAATGCAACATATACAATGCAAAAAAATTGTTTGAATTGGCTGTTGTACAAGGTAATTCTGATGCTCAATGTGCACTTGGTGAGATATATGCTAAAGGTAATAAGTGGGTTGCTAAAGATTTAGATAATGCGATAGAACTTTATCAAAAAGCAATTGAACAAGGCAATATAGCGGCTAAATTTAAATTAAGTGAGGTTTATATTGTTAAAAACAATATAGAACAAGCAGTAGTATTATGTAAAGAAGCGGCTAGTGCAGGTTATGCTCCAGCACAATATAGCTTTGCTATTAGGTGCGATACTGGTGATGGTGTTGAAAAAGATGCAGGATTAGCGGCAGAATTGTGTAAAAAAGCTGCTTATGGATGGTATGCTCCTGCACAGTATGACTTTGCTGTTAGATGTGATACTGGTAATGGAATAAATAAAGATGAAAACATGGCTACATATTTTTATCTAAAAGCAGCTGAACAAGGTTATGCTAAAGCACAAAACACTATGGGTTTAAAATATGCTAATGGTCAAAATGTTAATAAAGATTGCGTTAAAGCAATAGAATGGTATAGAAAGGCTGCAGCACAAGATGATCCTGATGCACAATTTAATCTTGCCGAAATATACAACAGTGGTTACGATCAAGTAGTTCCAGATGTACAAAAAGCTGCTAAATTATATAGAAAAGCTGCTAATCAAGATCATGCTAATGCACAATTTAATGTAGGTGTAATGTATTCATCTTTGGCAGCTCTTATTACTATCAATGATGATTATAATCCAAATAATGAAAATGAAATATTAAAAGATTATCAAAAATCAGCAGCTAAATGGTATTTAAAGGCTGCAATACAGAATCATCCAGATGCTCAATATCATCTTGCTTTAATATATATGGCAGGAACTGTGGTTACTAAAAGCAACCAGATAGCTGCAAAATGGTACGAAAGAGCTGCATCCCAAGGGCATGCAGTTTCACAATATAATCTAGGAGTAATGTATAGTAGTGGTGATGGGATAGTTAAAGATGAGTTTAAAGCTACGGAATGTTTTCAAAAAGCTGCTGAAAATGGGGTTGGAGCTGCAATGTTTAATCTTGGTATACGTTATGATAGTGGACTTGGTGTAAAAGAAATAGATCAAAAATTGGCATTTACATACTATTTACAAGCTGCCGAAAAAGGTGTTCCATCTGCTCAATATAATGTGAGTATAATGTATGATGATGGTGTTGGTGTTGAAAAAAATTCAGCTATGGCATCTAAATGGTTTAATGAAGCTAATAAAAACGGGTATGTAGATCAGCTTAAAGTAGCTTTGCAGCAAAGAACAGAAAATCAATTATCTACTACTGCTAACAAAATCAAGTTAAAGGTGTCGTATTAGTCATCAATACACCCATTTTAGTGGTTGCATAACTCCAAACAAAAATAGTAATAATAATTAATACAGCAATTATAGGAATTGCACTAGATATTTCTCCAAATCCAAAAATTAAAAATCCTTGCAGTATAATTGAACTGCTGGATTTGCCAAATCTAGAAATAATACCGTCTATAACGGCTTTACTATTTCTTTGTTGTTCCACAGATAATGGAATAAATGTCATTTCTTTGATTTGATCAAAGATACAATATTTTACAGCTTTACCTAATGATATTTGTAGTGTACCTAATATTAAAATTAAATTATTCAAAGGTAATCCAAATTTTTCTGTGAATAGTGCTGTATACAATCCTATACTAGTAATTAACCAAACAGCAGGTGGCATCATAGCTGTTATTGTCCAACCAAACTTATTCATCATATTAGTAAAAATAAACATGCCTATTATTAAAGAAAAGACACCAACTAAAAAATCTAATTGTGCTAAATAATTATTTAAATCAAGTGGAGATACAAATCGTTTGTTTAACTGATCTATCCATAATACATCAGCCAAATTAAAAACTATATTATATGTTATAACCATGATAGCTAATAAGGCGATATATTTATAACGAAAAATATAGTTTATGCTTTCTGATAAAGAAATTTTATGTCTTAATGGTTGTTCAGGTACATTAGTTGTAGAAGAGTTAGGGTGGTTTGAGTGTTTTATTGAATAATAATTATTTAATTTAATAAAAATCATAACAATAAAGCAACAACTAATAATTATAGTGAACATGAATATTGTTATTGAATGCGTCCATGAATTAGCAAAAAATTTAGATATGATTTGCATGAATTGTCCAGAAAAAATACCAGCACAATTAGCTCCTAAGGCAATAAGCGCATAAAAACGTTTAGCCTCTTCTATTTTAGTAATCTCGTTACAAAACCCCCAAAATAATATTGATAAGACAATAATGCTCCACATTTCTGCCATTACATAAAACACAGCTTCTGGCCAATTACGTAAAATAGGTATAATGCCATGAAAATTACTTGGTAAATTATAACTTAACCAGTTAGCTAAAAATGTTAAACTTAATTGCTCTTTGTTAGGGTATAAAAAAATTATGAAAAATAGAAAAAAAGCACTAAATACCCCTATGATATTATAAACCAGCGTTTTTCTATTTGGATTTCTTGCTAATTTTGCATAAAAATATGTAAAAATAATAGCACTTGGCATTACTAACCAAAATTTTAAAAATGGTATAACTTCTGCGCCAGAACCAGTAGCTTTTACAATTAAAGTGATTTTTAAGCACCTTAATATGTGATACACGAAGGAAATTAAGAAAAACAAGATAAAAATTGGAATAATTTTTTTAATTTCTTTTTTAGAAACAATAGGCAAAATTAACTTCAAGAATTTACTGGTACAACAACCTATGGCATGTGAATTGAATTTAGAATTTTGTATATGCGACATTTGTAACTTCCTAACTAAGTTACGATTGAATTTTACATAACTAAGATCTAATAGTCAAATTTTTGTTGCCTTTTATGCCATTACCATTTAATTTATATCACTTGATATTAATTAGTTTAAGGTACCATTATGTTAAAGTATTATTTGATGATTATGGCTAGCGGTGTATTTGCAATTGTTTATGGACTTGTATTTGCAGTAATTATAGCTAGATCTCCAGCAGGCAATGACAAAATGAAAGAAATAGCGCTTGCTATTTATGAGGGTGCTATTGCGTATTTAAGGAGGCAATATACGGCTATTGCAATAGTTGGCGTGATCTTAGCAATATGCTTACAAATATTTTTAAGTTGGCAATGTACTGTAGGATTCATCATTGGAGCAGTATTGTCATCTGTTGCAGGCTTTTTAGGTATGCATATTTCTATAAGAGCTAATGTTAGAACCGCATATGCGGCTCACACGGATCTTGCATCGGCATTAAATATGGCATTCAGGGCAGGTTCAGTTACCGGCTTATTAGTAGTTGGTTTAGGATTGTTAGGAGTGTTTTATTATTTTATCTTCTTATATTATTCAAATATTAGCGATCGGTTATTGATAGAGGCATTATTATCATTAGGTTTTGGGGCATCTTTAATTTCTATTTTTGCTAGATTAGGTGGAGGAATTTTTACTAAAGGGGCTGATGTTGGCGCTGATTTGGTAGGCAAATTAGAAGCTGGAATCCCAGAAGATGATCCTCGCAATCCTGCAGTAATTGCAGATAACGTTGGCGATAATGTTGGCGATTGTGCTGGAATGGCCGCTGATCTATTCGAAACTTACGCAGTTACTATGGTAGCTGCTATGGCTCTTACTAGTTTATTGATTACTGGCGAACAAAGATTAACATTTTTATTGTACCCATTGTTAATTGGAGCCGTATGTATAATTAGTTCGATTATTGGTATGCAATTTGTAAAAGTGAATAAAAACAATAAAAATCCTAATATTATGCATGCTTTATATAAGGGTTTAATTGTCACAATTATTATTTCTGTTGGATTATTGTATTTACTTACAGAACATTTGCTTGGTTTAAAAACAATATTTAATATTGGCGGTATGGTGCTTTCTGGGCATAATATTTTATATTGTGCATTTACTGGATTAGGTGTTACCGGTTTATTAATGTGGATTACCGAATATTATACTTCTAAGTCGTTTCGACCGGTTAAAAGTATTGCTAAAGCATCTGTAAGTGGCCACGCTATGAATGTTATTCAAGGGTTGGCAGTTTCTATGGAAGCTACTGCATTGCCAGTTTTAGTGATTATCGCAGCAATTATGGTTTCTTATATGAATGCTGGATTGTATGGGATAGCAATTGGTGCGACTAGTATGTTGGCATTGGCTGGCATTATTATGGCATTAGATGCTTATGGACCAATTACTGATAATGCTGGTGGCATTGCAGAAATGGCACATTTAGATCCTAGTGTGCGCATAATTACTGATCAATTAGATTCTGTTGGTAACACTACTAAAGCTGTTACTAAAGGTTATGCAATAGGATCGGCAGGCCTTGCTGCATTAGTATTATTTAGTGCATACATAGAAGATTTACATCATTATTTTCCAAATTTAAATATTGATTTTAGTTTGCAAGATCCATTTGTTATTGTTGGGTTATTTGCTGGTGGGGTATTGCCATATTTATTTTGTTCGTTTGGAATGATGGCAGTTAGCCGTGCTGGAGGTAAAATTGTTGAGGAAGTGCGTCGACAATTTAAAGAAATAAAAGGCATTATGACTGGCGAGAATAAACCACAATACTCTTTGGCAGTAGATATTCTAGCTAAGGCTGCCATTCAAGAAATGGTTATTCCATCATTGTTACCAGTTGTAGCACCGGTTGTTTTATATTTTGCAATGAAGCATATAGCAGGACAAACTGCGGCATTTACTGCGTTGGGAGCTATGATCTTAGGTTGCTTATTTACTGGAATATTTTTAGCAGTTTCTATGACGTCAGGTGGTGGTGCTTGGGATAATGCCAAAAAATTTATCGAAGAAGGTAATTATAATGGCAAAGGATCAGATGCACATAAAGCAGCCATTACAGGCGATACAGTTGGGGATCCTTATAAAGATACAGCCGGACCAGCTATTAATCCGTTGATAAAAGTTATTAATATAGTCGCGTTAATTTTATTAGCAATGTTGGCTAAGGCAGCATAACAATTACTTTATTTAACTATTTTGAGTCTTTCAATTTGCAGGGTATCCTTGGATGCCCTGTTCATTTAATAAAAAAACGACGACACTCTATATTTCGCTGTATAAACTTATCTATAATTTTTATTTTATTATTACAAAGCTGTAAATGAAGTTAGAGCTGTTGAATTGCCTAGCAAACTTGGTACGTTTTCGTTTCCAATCAAAGTGTACAGAAACAGAATGCGAGGAGATAATGTACCGTATCATCCGAATTGTGATTATAAGAACGATATTAACGATACTCATGCCTTGGAACAATTTATTATTCAATTGGTAGGAGCTTGAGTTATGGATGAGGAGATCTCATCCTAACATTTGCCGCTGGTTCCTAAAATTATTACGCAACAAGGAGAAGGATATTCACTAAACTAAAAATATAAAATTAGATTACACTCCCTTAAGTTTAGTTTGTTAAAGTGGAATTAGTACAAAAACATTCTGTTTCAGTAGGCGAACCACATGAATGAAATTCAGTAGAAGTGACACTAGAAAAATCTGCCAACGTTGACCATATGTTTTTAAATAAAGGATCTTCTCCACCAAATATTGGGCCTTTTGCTAACTCCTGTTGCAATAAATCAGATATATTTATAAAAGTATTCATTCCATAATTAGTATTAATAGGAATTAGAAAGGCGTAATGTAGTGATTTTGGATAACCTATACGTTCTAAAGTTTTATGTAAGGTGAAGATTATATCTGGAGCACTAGGTACTACACAAAACATACGGTAATCATTAGATATGCTTTTTAAGTATTGTGGATACAGTTCAAAGCTAAAAGATATGCTATTATTAGCAATATTATTTTTTATAGATTTATTAATAATTTCGATTTGAGATAACTTAGATTCACTAGATTGAATGACACGATTATCCACTAAAGACAATTGTTGTACGATTTTATTAATAGCTTCGATTTGAGACAACTTAGATTTACTAGATTGAATGAGGCTATTAGCTGCTAAAGATAATGATTCCATATAAAAACTATTAATAATAGGCACTTGTATTATTATGGGGCTTCTGAGGTCGTGTGTGGTAGAATAATAAAGTGCATTGATCATATCAAGATTATTAAAAGAATCGACATTATATGAAGGACCAAAGCTTACATCAAATGTAAGTTTAATGCCTATTGCTCGATTAAGTTTAGGCCAATAAATAAGTTCTTGCTGTAAATCATTAATTTGTATTTCTGATTTGATTTTATCCGTTTGTTCCATTAATGGTGTTAGATCCATTTTATTAGCAAGTAATGAAGGAGATACCACTAAATAAAGCACGAGATATAGATATTTTCCGATAGACACAAAAAAAGATTTCATTATTAAAATTATAGTTTATGTTGGGTAAAGTTGCATGACGGAGGAAAATCTTCCTGGTAAATATAAATAACTCGGGTGTTTTTATTACCAGAAAAACTTGATCACAAATCATGCTGGTATTTATAGTAAATTTATCAAAGCAACATAAACATACCGGAAAGTACACTTTTTTTTCTTAGAAAAGTTATATATTATAATTTTTTCAAAACAATAATAATAAAAACATTTATGGAGATCGAGTATATGCAACCACAACAACCTATTCCTTTTATTTTTAGTACCCCACCTAATCAACCAATTCTCACTCCAACCGCACCAGTTGTTCCATTTAATCTGGAGATAATAGAAGACGATGAGGCGCAGAGAGTATTAAATGAATTCGCCATAAGAGCAGCAAGAATAAATGCTCTTTCTAAACGTATACCTTTTAGATTGTTGATAAATCCTATCTGTAACTCAAAGCGTTATTGGCAATAGCTAAATGGTCTGTAGTAGAATGGGGAAAATTTAAAATAAGACTTTCAATAAGTTTTACTCATTTAACCAGGCGACTATTATGGTTGTTTATAATAAATTAGACGAAATTGTTGAAATCTTTGTAAATAGTGGTGTCGTAACCACTTGATTTATAAGGCAAAATATCAAAATTCGCCTAAAAAATTTCTTTGGTAGGGTGGCGCTTAAGTAATCGCTGATAACTAATCTAACCAAAAATTGTAACATCTTAGATAACTTATTTTTACTGGAAAATTCATGTTGTTTTGTGTGACATTCTAGAATGTGCGCAAATACCAGCAAAATTGACAAAAATGAACTTCAGCTGGGAGTATATCATCTTTTTATTGTAGTTTTTGTCTGATATATTCAGGGAAATTAATTTAAACTAGAGAATGAGGAGAATTAAAAATGTTTAACAATAACAATAACAATAACAACAATAACAATCCAGCAAACAATCCTAATCAACTTCATGTACATCCATTTCATGCAAACCCACTACTTCTTAGCCTTGGAAACATGCAGCAAGGGCCAAGGCGGCTTTTTTAGGCGCCAACGCCAGGTAGCATTGATCAATTTTTACGTGAATTAGAATTAGAAGCCTCTAGCTCTGTTTCAATTGTTCCAACAGTAAATAGAAATAATAGATCTTCTTGCTAATTTTATAGCAAATATCATATGTTTTTGGATTAATTAAAAAAAAAGACACGGATGTCATATCAAATCAAAAGATCTTTTTATTCCGGATCTGGAGTAGCTATTGCTAATCAAGCTGAACACTGTTCAATCAGTTATTTTGCACACTACATGCAAACCGCCGAACGTTTAGGGATTAAAATTTTGTAGAATAGATTATTGCTGGTTATTGACCAAAGTGGAAGGTGACTAAAAACCTTTAGATAATTCGTAATTTTCTGAATAATTTGTAATGAATTGATTTGTTTATAAATGTTTATTATAGATTTATAATGGAAAAAGCTAAATTTGACAGAATAATTAAAGGTATTAAAGACAATATTATTGTTGGACTTTGTTTTAAAGAAGATGATCCTCTGATTTTTGAGCAAGTGCAGCTGCTATCTAAAGAGCTAGAATTTAATAGTAGCGTTAGAAATCTAAGCATTGAATATAATGATATTGGGATTGATGGAATAATCGTTGTTGCAGGAATGTTAGAGACAAACATTGCTATTAAGTCTATTAAATTAATTAGACTAAATCCTCATGATAATTTCACTGGAGGATATAATGCAGCCTGCGCTATTGCTCGAGCATTATCAATTAACAATAGTCTGATAAATTTTGAATTTTCGTGGAATGAAATATGTATAGATGGCATAACTAAAATTACCGAAGTTTTAAAAACAAAACCAGATCTACAATTCATAATAGATGAAAGCCACCAGGGAATAAACAAATTAATTGCGGAAGTTTATTATTCAAGGTATACAAAAAATCAAACAGTTTGTGAAGGTTTATGTAATTCCGTAAAAAAAATCGACAGCTGGTACTATAATATGCAGCTAAAGCGAAATAAAAAATTTTTCGTTAGTCGAGATAAAATTAATGAGCAAAAAAGACTGACAGCTATAGAAGAACAGGTAGCAAAAGCCACAGATACAAGGTTAGAGTCTATAGAACTTATCTATGATGCAGTTAAAGATATTTGCGAGAACTCTCTATCTATAATTAGATCGTTAGAGAGTCATGAACAACTTTTATTGATGGGAAGGACTCCTGCGTGGATTGCTGAGGTTTGTAAAATTGTTGGTCTAATAGAAGGTGAAAAATTAATCTCGTTTAATTTTAGTGGAAAGCCTTTTATAGAAGAAATTCCTACTAGAAGACAGGTATTAGGGATACGTGCCTATTTAGAAAATAAAGGTATTACAATAGATAATTTAAATGATTTGTCTAAAAAATATTGTATTGCAGATGTTATGTTTACTGGGGATAGTTTAAGAGGTTTATTAGCATTGTTAGCACATTGGAAGTATGAAATAAATAACAACAAAATGATTTCTTCGGAAGATTGGTCTAAAGTTTTCGATGCTACCAATGAATATAGAGAAATAATTCAAAAAATTAGTAGGTTTTTACAGTTACAACAACCTCAAAATGCATTCCATAGCAAAGTAATTTTAGGAGGAATTAGAGTTGATAGAGTTATATCGTGGCCAGATTTATGTCAAAGTAATTTAGATCATACTTTTGGTATAAAGTATACTTGCTCAGATTGGGATAATCCTATAAAGCTACAGGTTGCTATGGACCGACCGGATCCACATGCAGTTGCAACTAGAGAGGCTTTCAAATGTTTTCTTAGGCCATCATAATAAATATATATAATATCTAGCAATCTATAACTTCCAAGTAAATTAGGATCCAGTATACTAATTTACTTGGAAGTATGCTATTATTGGTTAATATGCAACAATTAATTATTAACCGTTCTATATATTTAGAAGAAATTAACTTTTCTTTACAGGTAGTTCCAGTTTGTGCATTAATTGGACCACGGCAATGTGGGAAAACTACTATAGCTAAACAATTAGCTATACAATATTTGAAAAAATTTCCAGATCAGCAAATACATCATTTTGACCTAGAAGACTATCGTGATGTAGCGAAGTTACAAGATCCGATGTTATTCCTTGGTTCACTAGAAGGATTAATTATTATTGATGAAATTCATCATTTACCAGATCTCTTTAAAAGTTTACGAGTATTAGTTGATCAAAAAAAGCCAAGAAAATTTTTAATTTTAGGAAGTGCTTCACAAAAACTGTTGCTTCAAACTTCAGAAACTCTAGCTGGTAGAATTAAATACATAGAGATGGCGCCATTTTCTCTATTAGAAATCGACAATCAACAGCAGTTATGGATGAGAGGCGGTTTTCCATTAGCATATCTAGCTAGTTCAGATCTTATTAGTGATGATTGGCGTCGTTCTTATATTAAGACTTTTTTAGAAAAAGATATTCCTAATTTTGGGTTAAATATAGCTCCACAAATGATTCGTCGTTTTTGGGTAATGCTAGCTTATTACCACGGACAGATTTTTAATGCATCAGAAATTAGTAATTCATTGGGAATTGATTACAAAACTGCTCAACATTATTTAGATATTTTAGAAGCAACATTTATGATCCGTAGATTAAATCCATGGTTTGCTAATATTAAAAAACGACAAGTTAAGTCTGCAAAAATTTATTTTAGAGATAGTGGTTTATTCCATACTTTATCAGGAATTGTTGATTATAAACATTTAATCGAGCATCCAAAGTTAGGAGCATCTTGGGAAGGTATGGCGATAGAGCAGATTATTAGGGCTCATAAAGCAGACAGTGAGGATTGTTATTTTTGGTGTACTCAGAATAATGCAGAATTAGATTTATTAATAGTTAAATATGAGCAAAAAATAGGTTTTGAGTTTAAATTTACTAGTAATCCTAAAATTACTAAATCTATGCATATAGCCATAAATGATTTAGAGCTAGATCAATTAATAGTAATTATTCCTGAAGGTGAAGAATTTCCTTTACATGAAAAAATTAAAGTGTGTGGTTTGGATAAGTATTTAAGATCTATAATTATGTCTTAAACTAACATGTTTAAACCTAGTCATATGGAAACTCCAATAAGTCTATCATTTTCTAAAAATAGCAAACTTTCTTGCACTATACTGTCGAACTTATATGGTGGATTAATAATTATAATGCCGCTGCCATACAAGCCATTAGTATTATGTTCAACTGGAATAAATTCATGGTGCCAAATATTATTACAAAAAGCATTTTGTAATTCTGTACGCAACTCTACATGTCTATTTTCTTGTAACAAGGGATACCACATCAGATAAATATATTGGGGAAAATTTATACTAACTTTTTTAATTACAGAGCAAATAGTGTTGTATTCTTCTTTTACTTCGTAACTAGGATCGATCAAAATTAATCCTCTTTTTTCTTTAAATGGCATTAAGGCATTAATGGCTTCTATAGAATCTCTTTTATGAATATGTATTTGTTTTTGTTTACCGAAATATTTTTTTAATTGAATATAAGCTTGAGGATGATTTTCTATAAAAATTGCTTGATCTTGTTCGCGCAAATTAGAATGAATAATAGCAGGTGAGCCAGAATATATGAGTGTTTGCTCATCATTTTGATATTTTTTGGAAATTTTAAGTAATTCTTGAATAAAATAAGGCGTATTTAATTTTTGTTGAACCATAGCAAAACCTTGCAAATATTCTTGGTTTTTTTGGCTTTCTTTGCAGTTTAAATCATAAACACCTTCTCCTGCGAAGGCGTCAAATACACAAAAAGGAGTATTTTTTTGTTGTAATGAATGTAAAACAGCAAGTAAAACGATATGCTTATGTAGATCTGCAAAATTACCTGCGTGATACCTATGTTGATAGCTATACATTTATTATCTTAAATAAAATGAAATTATGATCTAATTTGCCCATTTCCATATACAATCCATTTATAGCTAGTTAATGCTTGTAGCCCCATTGGACCGCGAGCATGTAGTTTTTGAGTGCTAATACCGATTTCTGTCCCCATACCAAATTGCCCACCATCAGTAAAGGCAGTTGAAGCATTTATGTAAACTGCTGCTGCATCGATTCGCTGTACAAAATATGTAGCAACTTCTTTATCTTCCGTAATTATTGCTTCGCTATGATTTGAAGTATGAGTCATAATATGCTCTATAGCTTTGTCGACAGAATTTACACTTTTAATTGCCATTTTATAAGACAAAAATTCTCGCCCAAAATCATCTTTACTTGCATGATGTAATAATTTATTTGGATATAAATGTTGTAGACAGGTGAATGCTTCTTGATCTGCAAAAATTTCTATATTGTTGTGTTGAAGTGGTTCGATTAAGGTGTATAAATCTTTAAGACGTGCTTTGTTAATGAGCAGGCAATCTAATGCATTGCAAACACTCACTCTTCTGGTTTTAGCATTGTTAATTATATCTCGTCCTTTGTTTAGATCACCGTTTAAATCAAAATATGTATGAACAATGCCAGCACCAGTTTCGATAACTGGGATCTTGGCGTTATTTCTTACAAAATTTATTAAAGACTGCCCACCTCTAGGGATGCAAACATCGATTAGATTAGTTGCATTTAACAAAATTTTTGTGTCATGTCTACTTGGTGGTAATAAACATATGGCGTTAAGATCTATGTTATGATCAACTAAAGCTTTTTGAATAATTTTAACTAATATCAAATTACTATTGTACGCTTCTGTTCCACCTTTTAATACGCATGCATTTCCTGCTTTAAAACAAAGAGTAAAAACATCTATAGTAACATTGGGTCTGGATTCATAAATAACTGCAACAACTCCTAATGGGACAGAGACTTTTTCAATAAGCAAATTATTTGGCATAACCATATGTTCTAAGCGTTTATTAATAATGGATGGCAAAGCAATAACGATTTCTATATCATTAGCCATAGATTCAAGTCTAGTTTTAGTTAGAAGTAACCTATCATACATAGGATCATCTTGCTGCATATAAGCTAAATCATTAGCATTTGCTTCAAGGATCTCTTTATAAGAACCTAGTAGATCTTGAGCTATTTGATGTAATAATGCGTTACGTTTACTATCATCCAAAAGTGCGAGAGTATAGCTAGCTTTTTTAGTCTTTTTCAATTGCTCATTTATGTCTATCATCTTTTCTCTTAAAAAATATGTAAATGATCGTAGTGGATAAATACTGGCTTGCCTTTTTGCCCTAGTAATTCTTTTAGTTTCTGCGAATCGTATCTAGCAAGCCCCATGCCAATTACTTTATTATTTGATGATAAAATCTCTATAGCATCACCTTTTTTAAAATTGCCGCTGTAATTTTCTATTCCAATCGGTAAGATACTAATAATGCGCTTATTATCTTTTAAAATTTCATACAGGCAATTATTAATAGTAATTGAACCGCTTTTATGCTCGGTACTGTAAGCGATCCATCGTTTAATATTCGACTTTTTGTTTGATGGTAGGATCGTTGTTCCTATTCGTTCATTCATAACTAATTTGGTAATAGTGGATCCGCATTTCATGGAAGCTATATGCGTCATAATGCCAAGTTTAGACATTTTACGAGCTGTGCTAAGTTTGCTAATCATACCACCCCTGCCTTGGGTACTTTTAGTGCTTGAAATATTAGGCCAGCCACTTTTTGGATCAATAATTTTAATTAATTCTGCATGTGGATCGTTAGGATTACCAGTATAAACTCCTTCGACATTACTTAAAATTATGAGTTTATCTGCGTTGATTTGAGCAGCTATTAACCCAGCTAATTCGTCATTATCAGTAAACATTAATTCTTCAATTGCTACGCTATCGTTTTCATTAACGATAGGTATGATATTTTTATGGGATAATATGGCATTTATTATTCTTATGATATTCAAGTAATTCTGTCTAGTATGAAAATCTTGTTTTGTTAACAATAGTTGCGAAGCAAGTATATTATGTTGCTTAAACATACGAGTATAAACATGCATTAATTCATGTTGCCCTAACGATGCTAAAACCTGTTTTTCTTCTATTGAGCTACCGTATTCTTTACTTAGCATTTGCCTGGCAACATTTCTTCCTAATCCAACGGCACCAGAGCTAACTAATACAACCTGATCTCCTTTAGTTTGTAGTTGTACAATTTGTTCAACTATAGCGCATAAAGCTGATTCAATTGGCTTACCGTCATCTGATAATATACTTTGGGTACCAACTTTAACGACAATTTTCATCTGATAACTCTTTTAACCTTGCTATGGCAGCTTTTAGTGCCTCTTGCATTACTTGTTTTATATTGGGAGTCATTGTTTTTAAAGCAGCTTCTGTCACTCCTTTCTTACTTGCTACAGAATTGATTAGAGATCCAAAAGCAGTATTATTGGTAACTAGGCTGGCACTACCTATAAATATTTGCTGGATTAATTTTCTAGCAGTGCTTTCATTTATGTCAAATTTTATGGTTTCAGCTACGAGTGTTTCAGCCAACAAGAAAAAATACGCAGGACCAGAACCGGAAATTGGAGTTAACATATCAAGGTGTTTTTCTTCGTTCACCCAGATCATTAATCCGGATGGTCTAAATATATCTTCTATGATGCTAATATCATGAGCAGTTAAATTTTGTGCAAATGCAAGATTAAGACTTTGTCCAGTTTTTATAGCAACGTTAGGCATAATTCTTATGATTTTAGAATTAACTTGCATCATAGATGATATTTGTTCGAGTTGAATACCGGCTAGCAAGGATATTATTATAGAGCTATGGGTACGTTTCCTAAGCTCTGGCATGATTTGATCTATATTCTGTGGCTTGATTGCAAGAACAGTTAAATCTTCTATAAAGTTCTTAGGAATAGTATTTATATTATTAACAAATGTTATTGATGCATTATTATATGCATGCAGAGAAGATAAGCTTGGTTGTACAACAATAATGCGATTAAATAAATTTAATGATGCCCATATATTAAGCAGTGCTCCGCCAATATTTCCACATCCTATTAATAATAAGTTCATATATTTATCTGTTTAATCCTATCCAAAATTTGTCAGCTTATCTTATGTTGTATAAATAACAGAAGATTTTTGTATTTGATCCAAAAGAACATTTACCCTTAATCCATCGGTAAAGTTTGGGTTTTGTGTATTACCAGTTGTTATCCAATCAATAAATTTATTAACCAAATTGCTAGTTGCCATAATCCTATGATCTGTTTTATTGTCTATACTGCTTTCTAGATCTATGTTTTCCCAAGAATTAGTAGTGCGCGTTGCGGTTTTTAAAGTAAAACCATTTGCTATTTGGTTGGTTGGATTTTCTAAAATCATGCTGGCATCATTACCATAGATTTCTATTTTATGTCCAGAACCCATAAATGCTACAGTGCTAATTACTATATTAACTATTGCTCCAGTGGATAAAGACGCTGACAATTGGATTAAATTATTGCCTAGGTGATCTCCTAGTAAATTACTTTTTTTAGTTATAATTGTATTTAGTTGAATAAAGGCTGGGTAAAGTAACCATTCTAAATAAAACAATACATGGCTTGCAAAATTAAACAAAACTCCGCCACCAAATTGTTCTTGAGTTTTCCAATGAGTGGAGTCTTTATCTAAAGAAGTTTTAGTTTCCAATTGCCAATTAATATTTATATACCTAATCTGATCTATTTTATGGTTTAAATCATGGTTGCTAAAAATGCTTTTAGCTTTTATAAATGCTGGGCAACCTGCAAAAGAAAAATTTATTATATTGGGTAAATTGTAATCTTTGACAAGTTTTTCTATTTGTTTGGCATCTGTTAGATTAACTGCTAAAGGTTTTTCTGCAAACACAGCTTTTTTTTGTTCTAATACTGATAATATAATATTTGGTTGTACCCATGGTGGTACGGCAATTGATATAGCATCTATATTAGGATCTAATATTAGTTCTTCCCAAGACGCGTATGTGTTAGGAATATTATGTTGTTTAGCTATTAATTTAGTTTTTTCGAAATTCTTTGCAGATATTCCTACTACATTGCAATGTTTATTTAATTTAAATGCAGGTAAATGGACGTTAGATGCAAAATTTGATCCTATTATACCTATGTTAATTTTATTGAACATATTTTTTACTACGCCAAAAATTCCATCTTGATAAGTATAGAATAGTCGCAAAAGCATATAAAAACCAACGACCATAACATGAAAACCAACCAAAAACTTTAAAACGACTTTGTCCATTAGTGCGTTCTACCCATTGGGATGGTATTTCTTGAATTTTATAATTTAAACGGTGAGCTTTTACTAATAACTCTATGCTATAAGCAAATCCTTTAGTTGATTCTATGTTAATAGTATCTAAAACCATTGGATGAATCATGAGTGCCGATTTTAGCGCCATGATATAATAAAAAATTACCACTTTGCATTAATAATGATTTTAGTTTTGGACAATTTTTCATGTATCCTCCAGGCATAAATCTGCTTGGACAAACAAGATCTGCTCCATTTTTTGCCATAGATAACATAGGATCTATTAATTTAGCATTAATAAAATCGTCAGCAGGGTATACAAGTACATAAGGTGCGCTAGATTGTTTAAAACCACTAACAATAGCAGCTAACGGTCCTTTGCTTTGATTTTGTACTAATTTTAGGTTAAATGGTGCTAAATTGTTTTGTTTAGATATATGGTCTTGATAATGTTTTAAAACTGGTAAAGTATTGTCTTCTGTAAAATCGTAGCAAATTAAAATTCTATAATTAGCTTTAATATGTAATTTAAATTGTTCTAGAACTTTAAGTATATTTTCTGCTTCATTATATACAGGAATAATAATATCTAAGTCTAAATTGGTGTCAAGCATTTTTATTAATTATTCCCCACACGTCTATAATTGGTTTATTTTGAAAATTTAAATTTTTATAACATTTGTGTGGTGTGCACATAATTAAGATATCACTTTGATTTAAAGTGGTTTCTAGATCAGATAAATCTGGATCACACTTTACATAAGGATCGGTAGTTAATACTTGTTTAGCGTATAAAACCAGGATTTTTTTTATTTTATAGCTTAATGATGATCTAATATCATCTATTTCTGGTTTAAATGCCATTCCAAGTAATCCAACAGTTAATTTATCTAAATTAAAAGTCTTTTTGATTTTTTCTATAATATACAAAGGTAATCCTTCGTTAGCTAGCATTGATGCGCTACCAATGCTAAATTGATTTTGAGCAAAAGAAGATAATTGCATCGTATCTTTAAATAGGCATGGACCAGCAGCAAACCCAGCAGACGGAAAGCCTTGCATGCGTGGATAAGAGTTAGTCATGGCATTGATAATATTGGTATAATTAACTCCAGCGGCATCTGCTATCATATAAAATTGATTTGAAACGGCAAATTGTATGTACCTATAAGAATTGGTAAATAATTTAGCAAATTCAGCTTCGATTGGTTTAACACATACAGTATTTGGCGAGATTAATTTAAATAATTTTATAGCTAAAAGTTCTGATTGAGGATCGATAGCTCCAATTATTTGTGGCATATTTGATATTTCTTGTAATGCGTATCCTTGTATTATACGTTCTGGGCAAAAGGCTAATTTAGAATGGACATTTTCTGAATGTAAAAATTTTGCTAACCAATCGGTAGTTCCAGGGTAAACTGTTGATCTTAAAATTAATAAATGATTAGAATTAATATATTTTTTTAGATTAACAAAAAATTTTTTTAAGCAGCTATGGACTGGATTTAAGAACTCATCTACTGGAGTGCCAATAGTTATTATAATCGGCCCAGATGGAGGTATATCTTGTAAATCAGTAGAAAAAAACAATCGATTTTTTTCTAACATATCCTGTAACAAAGATTCTGCCTCATATTCTATATACGGCAAAGAGCCACTTTTAATAACATCTATAATGTCTTGGTTAATGTCATGAATTAACACATTCAAACCAGATTTTGCAAAACAAAGAGCTAGTGGCAACCCAATATGTCCAGCTCCACCGATTATAGTTAGATCTATATTAGGTTTATTATGTTTAGGATGGTTGTGGTTTTTTATTTTGTTCATTATTAAACACCTTTGTTAGGGCCTGTAAAAAAATAACTTAGACTTTTTTCACTCACGTACGCGAGCTGCGCTCAGACAAACGCTCGTTTAAAAGTCCAAGTTATTTTTTTACAGGCTATTATATAAGCCAATACTTTAATCATTGTTAAAAAACAAAAAAACCAAGCAAGAGCAGCATATCGTATTTTGGCATTAAAAAATAGCAGTTGTAGTTGCATAACTAGTCCAAGCAGCGCAACTAACCGTATTTTATGATTGAATTTTTTGGTAATCAAACAATAAATGGCGGTTAAAATAGCTGGTATTCTAAAAAAATAAACAGCCCTATTCCATAAATGTAACTGAATTTGAATATGATTTGTAGCATCACCTAATTTTCCATTAAATATTTCACAAATGGCATGCCAATAAGTAATTGGAGGTGTAATCAAATTTATAGTTAGACTTTTTATACCAGTAAATAATGCAAATTCATTAGCATAATATAGGTTATGCCATAGCATAAATAATATTGGAGAAAATCCTGACAAAATAATAAATATTTGTTGTACAGATAATTTATAACGTAAATGCCATATTCCCCATACTATTATTATTGTAGAGGCAATTATTAGATTTGGTCGTGAAAAAACTGCAATGGCCAATAAAAAATTAGCTACAAAAAAATTTCTTACAAAAAAAGTATTTTCAATTGATTTAATAATCATCCCACTTGATAATAGAAACAACCCATATGCCAAAGTTTCGCTATAGCCAGTTATAGTAAAGTTAATGTAAGCTCTATTGGCGAAACCAAAATATTTTAACCATGGTATAAAAAACAAGCCTAATAATATCATGCTAGATTTTGGTGAAAATATGGTTTTTAAAAAATCAAACATGATTATAGGAATAAATAGCAAAAATAATAAATATCCATAAAATGTATCTCCAAATAATATTAATTCAATTAAACGCAAATAACGTAATCCTGGCATGAAGTAAAAAGAATCTTCAAGCCCTCTTAAAGCTTCTAAATAATTACCATTTATTAGCTGTTGCAGCATTAATCTTGCGTAACCATAAAAAACTAACCCATCCCCGCCACCAACTAGAATAGGCATGCCTTGTAATAATGGTTTTGCAAAAAAAGCTATATTTAATAGTTGTAAGCAAATTCCTGCCACAACCCAAGCAATTTTGATTTTATTTGGATAAGAAAACATATTTAATAATGTAATAATACCAATTATAGTTAATATATTTTTTGAGATATCTAAAAATTTATAAAATATATTTTTTTCTAGATATATTTTAATTGGAATGGGTGTATTTTTTATTCCAGACACATAAATATTTTTTTCTAAATCAGCATTAGAAATTGTTTTATACAAAAAATCTTTATGGATTAAGACATCGTATGTTTGTGCGTTTGGCCATAAAATATCTCCTTGCCAATATAGTTTCATGTTTAATAATTCTTTTGGTATTTTATAAACAATAAAAAAAGGCATGTTTTCTCTATATATATTGTTTGTTGGTGGATCAAAAAAATTGTATTTTAGATCATTAAAAGTACCTATTTTAGCATCAGATCTATTATTAATGTTTATACCTTGGACAATTCTAGAAATTTTTGTTTTATCTTGTAACCAGAAACTATCTGCAGAAAAAGCATTAAAATTATTTTTGTTAGTTGGTGCAAATTTTTTCCAACAATTCTCCTGGTTTTGCTTGCAAGTAGCAGATGTTAAATAATTATTATTGAATTGTTCAGTAAAATAATTAAAAACTGGTGTTGGTAAATTGCTTTTGTAAAATTCGATATTGTCAGTATTTTGTGGATCTAATAAAAATACATTATTAGTTTCTATAATATTTAATTGAGGGATATTAAATTTAATAAAGAAAATAATAGAAATAATAGCTAGTAACATGAATGAATAACGAAAGCTTATATCTTTATATTTACCATAGATAATAAATACTAAAGATATACATAGCATAGATAATTTTAAACCATCGTTTAGAGGTAATCCTATTATTAGACATAAACCAATTACGCTAATAATTTTTGTTATAATTTGACAGTTGTTTGGCATAATGTAATGGGTATAATTTATATAAAATATTTGATA
>CAIJNR010000112.1 GCA_903822055.1 uncultured Francisellaceae bacterium
ATATGTATAATTTTTTATATAGAATATATGTTTTTTTAACTATTTATTATCAAAGTTATTATCTAAGAATAAGTTTAAAATAAAATATGTATATATACAAATATTTATGTATTTAGCCTACAGTAAGTATATTTATATACTAAAATATTAGACACTAGTTGCATACCAAAAATTATACTAAGGGACTAATTATATTAGGGAAGATATATTTATATGCCAAGGTGTTTGGTAGTATTTGATATCGATGGAGTTCTTTGTTGGATGATGAATAACCATTCAGCAAATTTATATCAATTTACAATGATTCATCCTGAGTGTCCTTTAATTATTTATAGCACCGCCGACACTTCTTATCCCCATTGTTTTGCTCCATATTTGGATGTATTAATGGAATATTTAATTAGTTTTGGAAGCCGCATAGTATTTTTTAGTGCTGGCCATCAAAGCCGTAATGATGATCTTATCGAAAGACTATTAATTCAATTATTTGGTAAAGAGCACTATGAAGAATTAAAACTATCTGGTCAGTTTGAAATTT
The DNA here is from genome assembly GCA_903822055.1 of uncultured Francisellaceae bacterium. Taxonomy (GTDB): domain Bacteria; phylum Pseudomonadota; class Gammaproteobacteria; order UBA6186; family Azoamicaceae; genus UBA6186. Next base: position 539 of record CAIJNR010000112.1, read on the forward strand.
TTTCTGCACATCAAATGAGAGCAGCTAATCATGAATTGGGGGAAGTAGGTAGTTACGTTAAAGATCTAAGTGTAGTGTTAAAAGATCAAGAAGAAATAGCTAATAGTATATTAATAGAAGATCAACCAAACAATGCAGCACATGATCAAAAGCCGTGTATCATGGTAGATTTAAAAACGTGGGATATGTTGTTGCCAAATAATTTAGAACAATGTTTTGCTAAAAATAATGTTTATTATTTGCTAGGAATTTTTAGTAATTATTTTAATCTTAGTGGCGATTTACCGCCATTAAGATTATGGATAGAGGATTTTTTTAAAGAGAAAGTAAGCAACGGATATTTTTGGGGAAAGTTTTATATGCCACAAAAAGATGATCAATTTGTGGTTGATATGATTGATCGTGGTTTAGAAGAAGTTAGGAAACATCATTCAAACGCTATTCCTTATGGTTCCTTGGATAATAGTTCTTCTGATGATGAATATGCTTTTGGTAGGAGTCCTCCTCGTAGAACTTACGGAATCAGGCCGGGTGTTTAGTAATAATGTCTTGGCACCGCCGCGCTTGGTGCCTTGTAGTGTTACCGTTCACGTGGTTCAGTATTTTTTAAATTTATTACGCACCATTCAGAGCGTTAATAGATTAACAGTGAGTTCTATTCTTTCAGGATGCTTCATAAATTTAAAAAATACTGAACCACGTGAACGAATACCTGGTAGTTAAGCCGTATATTTTAAGCTGGATTAACTGAAACCAGTTCAATATCAAAAACTAACACTGAATTTGGCTCAATCATGGCTCCAGCGCCTTCTGTGCCATAGGCTAGTTCTGATGGTACAAAAATCTTCCATTTAGCATTTGGTTTCATAAGAACTAAAGCTTCTTGCCAGCCTTTAATAAGTGATTTTAATTCAAATACTGCAGGCTCTTTCCTGTTGTAAGAACTATCAAATTCCGTACCATTTAATAAAGTACCACGATATTGCACATGAACCTTATCGTTAAGATCCGGAGATTTGCCTGCTTGGTCGCCCACATTTATGACTTGGTATTGCAGGCCATTTTTCAGTTCATAAACATTTTTATTTTTTTTATTTTGTGCTAAAAATTCTTGTCCATGTTTTAAGTTAATTGATGATGTTTTTTTTAAAGTTTGTTTGTGTAATTCTTGTTGTTTATTTCTTATATCTGTTAATGTTTTTATGATCTGCTCCTGACTAACTTGCTGTTTATTGTTAATAGTATCTTTTATTCCTTGAATAAAAGTATCTGAATTTATTTTTATTCCAGATTTTACTTGACTTTTAATATGTTCCCCAGCTATACACCCGAGACTGTAAGACATCTGATCATCTTCATTTGTTAAATCAAGGGCCGTTGCATTTATACCGAACATTATTAAAGGTAACGATAATAATTTTTTTAACATTGGCATTCCCTAACATTTAATATGAACAATATTAAAATACTATAGTACAATCCAGAAATCCATAAAATTTAATAATTGACCTTTATGGTACGGCTCTTGTATCATTTGTGACTGCGGGGTATAGCGCAGCCTGGTAGCGCATCTGCTTTGGGAGCAGGGTGTCGGGGGTTCAAATCCCTCTACCCCGAGTAAAGATTTTGTTAGTTAGTTTTATATTAGAGCGCCCGTAGCTCAATTGGATAGAGCACCGGCCTTCTAAGCCGGCGGTTGTAGGTTCGATCCCTGTCGGGCGCACCAGATGTTATATAATAAACGGTTTAGTGGTGATCGTAGCTCAGTTGGTAGAGCCCTGGATTGTGATTCCAGTTGTCGGGGGTTCGAGCCCCCTCGTTCACCCCATGTTTGAAGAGTTGATTACCTCACCACGGCCCTTTCCATAAATGGGGATGGGGTGTTGTAGTAAGAGTTGAATGCCCTCACCCCGGCCCTCTCCATAAATGGAGAGGGAGAAGTTGTGAGAAGAGTTGAATTAGACGGGCCGTTAGCTCAGTTGGTAGAGCTGCTGACTCTTAATCAGTAGGTCGTAGGTTCAAATCCTACACGGCCCATAATAAAGGCGAAAGTGGCGAAATTGGTATACGCACTGGATTTAGGTTCCAGCGGGGAAACCTGTGAGAGTTCGAGTCTCTCCTTTCGCACCAGATTAATTTTTTAGAGGATCCGCCTTTCCACATAGGGGGGGGGAATATAGGAGGAGAGGTGCAAATATCTGTAGAAAAAGTTAGCAATTTAGGTAGAAAAATTAATGTTGCCATTCCGGCTACTAAAATTAATGATGTTGTATCTAATAAAATAAAAAAACTTACCAAACAAGTAAAAATAAACGGTTTTCGTGCAGGTCATGTGCCACCTAAATTAATTAATGAGAAATATGGTAGTTCAATACGTCAAGAAGCTTTAAGTGAATGCATGGATTCAGCTCTTAATCAAGCGATTTCTGAGCATGAACTATTTCCAGTTGGAGAAATAAAATTAGAAAATATAATTGATGATTCAAATACTAATGTAGAATGTGTATTTGTTTTAGAGGTTTATCCAGAAGTTCATTTTAATGAATTTACAAGTTTACAAATTAAAACCCCAAAAGTTACAGTTACAGAAAAAGATATAGACAATAGTTTATTAATTGTGCGTGAACAGTTTGGTAAACGAGTAGCAGTCGACAGAAGTGCTAAAAAGGGTGATATATTAACTGTTGATTATAATGGATTTGTTGATGGTAAAGAATTTCCAGGCGGTGTTGGTAAAGATAGTCAAGTTGAGATTGGTAGTGAACTATTTATAGATGGATTTGAATCAGGGTTAATTGGAACAAAATCTGGTACTACAATAGAATTGAAATTACAATTTCCAGAAGGATATGCAGAACAATCTTTGGCTGGTAAGCCAGTAATTTTTAATATTGATATAAAAAAAATAGAAGAAAAACAATTAGCAGAAATAAATGAAGAGCTCGCTAAATCTTTAAATATTAAGGATGGTGATGTTTCTAAAATTCGATCTACTGTAGCATCTAATATGGAAAAATATATTAAACAATTAACTGCAGAAAAAGAACGAGAACAAACAATTGATTTGTTGTTAAAAACTTACTCAATTGATTTACCTAATAAATTAGTTTTAGAAGAACAACAGCAACTAGAAACAATGTTTAAACAGCGTAATCAAGAACAAGGTGTGCATATTAAAGAAATAAGTGAACCAGTTTTAGCAGAACTTAACTTACAGGCTCGTAAAAATGTTCATTTATCATTATTATTAAGAGAAGTAATTAAACACAATAATTTGAAGGCAGATCCACAAGTTTTACAACAAAAGCTTAAAGAATTTGATGTCTTATTTAAAAATGCGCCAAATACCAAGTATTATAAAAACATGTATGCTAATATAAAAAATTCAATTATCAACTCTACTTTAACTAATGTAGCATTAGAGTTTATAATGGCTAAAGTAACTAGATTGGAAGAATTACTAAGCTTTGAAGAATTAAATAAAGCTAATTAATTATTATTTAATTAAACAATAAAACAGGGAGAGCATGTGGGACATTTAATTAACAATACTTTAGTACCAATGGTGATTGAACAGTCAAATCGTGGTGAGCGTGCATATGATATTTATTCTAGGTTGCTTAAAGAAAGAGTAATTTTTTTGGTTGGTCAAGTAGAAGAACATATGGCTAATTTAGTGGTTGCTCAATTATTGTTTTTGGAATCAGAAAATCCAGACAAGGATATATCTTTATATATAAATTCTCCTGGAGGCGTGGTTACTGCTGGTATGGCTATTTATGATACTATGCAATTTATTAAACCAAATGTTAGTACTTTGTGTATTGGGCAAGCTTGTAGTATGGGGGCATTGTTACTATTGGGTGGAGCTAAAAATAAGCGTTATGCTTTACCAAATTCTAGAGTTATGTTGCATCAGCCATTAGGTGGTTTTCAGGGACAAGCTAGTGATATAGAAATTCATACTAAAGAAATTTTATCGCTCAAAAAAAGATTGAATGAAATTTGTGCTAAGCATACTGGTCAAGATTTAAAAAGAATTGAAAAAGATACCGATCGAGATCATTTTATGGGTGCAAATGAAGCTAAACAATATGGTGTTGTAGATTCGATATTAGAAAGTAGGTAGCTGTAAGGTAGTTATAAAAATAAAAAATGGCAACTATTTTTAGATAAAGACTTGCAAACTAATATAAATGGACCCATCTTATTAATAGGCGCATTTTTTTATAGGGGTATTATTATGGTTGATAAAAAAGAACGAGGTAGTTCAATCAAGTTATTGTATTGTTCTTTTTGTGGTAAAAGCCAACACGAAGTAAAAAAGCTTATAGCTGGGCCATCTGTATTCATTTGTGACGAATGTGTTGAATTATGTAATGATATAATTTGCGAAGAAGTACCAGAAGATCTATCAGAACAAGGTGCTAAAAAAGGTGTATTATATACACCAAAAGAAATTTTAGAGGTCTTAAATCAATATGTAATTGGCCAGGGATCAGCTAAGAAAATTTTAGCAGTTGCTGTGTATAATCATTATAAAAAATTGCAGCTGGTTAAAACTAAAGCATCGTTAACAGACTATGATGACGTTGAATTAGGTAAAAGTAATATTTTATTAATTGGTCCAACAGGTTCTGGTAAAACATTATTGGCTGAAACATTGGCTAGATTGTTAGATGTTCCTTTTGCTATTGCTGATGCTACTACTTTAACTGAAGCAGGTTATGTTGGAGAAGATGTTGAAAACATTATCCAAAAATTATTGCAAAAATGCGATTATGATGTCGATAAAGCACAAACAGGTATTGTCTATATAGATGAAATAGATAAAATTTGCCGAAAATCAGAGAATCCATCTATAACTAGGGATGTATCTGGAGAAGGTGTTCAGCAAGCATTGCTAAAACTTATAGAAGGTACGATCGCATCTGTACCGCCACAAGGTGGGCGTAAACATCCTCAACAGGAGTTTATTCAAGTAGATACGTCTAAGATTTTATTTATTTGTGGTGGAGCTTTTGCTGGTTTAGACAAAATTATCTTACAGCGTACTAATAAAGGTGGCATAGGATTTTCTGCTGATATTAGTTCTAAAACAAAAGAAAGTGATATTTTACATAAATTCATTCATGAAGTAGAAACCCAAGATTTAATTAAATATGGTTTGATTCCAGAATTTGTAGGTAGGTTACCCATAGTTGCAACTTTGGATGAATTAGATGAGGCAGCATTAATTGATATTTTAATTAAACCAAAAAATTCATTAGTTAAGCAATATAAAAAGTTGTTTAAGATGGAAAATATTGAGGTGGAATTTAAAGAAGATGCATTGCATTTGGTTGCTAAAAAAGCTATGCAGCGTAAATCTGGTGCTAGGGGATTGCGTTCAATTTTAGAAAAGATATTACTTAATACTATGTACGAATTACCATCTATAGAAAACGTTAGTAAAGTACTGATAGATGTATCTGTTATTGAAGGTACATCTGAACCAATTTTAATCTTTGATAATCAGCATAAAAATGCTGTTAATATAGATCCAATAGATGTGCATAGCTGCGATCCTGCTGCTATAAACGTTGCTAATAAAACTAAACGAGGTTAATCAAAAAATAGATGACTGAACAAGTAGGACAACCATCAGAGATCACCATTAATTTAGAAACTATGCCGATGCTGGCATTAAGGGATGTGGTTATATACCCGCATATGGTTATACCATTATTTATTGGTAGAGATAAATCTGTTAAAGCTCTAGAAGAAGCCATGAATGGCAATAAGCGTATTTTATTAGTAGCACAAAAAGAAGCATCTTATGATAATCCAACTATTGATAATTTATATCAAATTGGCACCGTATCTACAGTATTACAATTATTAAAACTTCCAGATGCGACAATTAAAGTATTAGTTGAAGGAATTCAGCGTGGTAGAGTAATTAATTGTACAAAAACTGAACCATTTTTTGTAGCTGATGTAGCAGCTATTGATACTCAAGTTGTAGTTGATCAAGAATTAGAGATATTGGTTAGATCTTTGGTTGCTCAATTTGAACATTATGTAAAACTAAATAAGCGTTTACCGGCAGAAATAATTACTTCTTTATTAAATATTAATGATCCAATTCGTTTAGTAGATACTATTGCTGCTCATTTATTAACCAAGGTTAATGAAAAACAAACAGTATTAGAATTAGAGCAATTATCAGCTCGTATTGAATATTTAATTGGAGTCATGAAGACTGAATTAGATGTTTTAAAAATAAAACGTAAAATAGAATTTAATGTTAAAAAACAAATGGAGAAAAGCCAACGTCAATATTATTTGAATGAAGAAATGAAGGCTATTCAAAAAGAATTAGGCGAAATGGATGAAGTTACTGGTAATGAAATTGAAGATCTACGTAGAAAAATTATAAAGTCAAAAATGACTGTAGAAGCTAAATCCAAGGCTACCAACGAATTAAATAAGTTAAAATTAATGCCAGCCATGTCGGCAGAAGCTACGGTATGTAGAAATTATATTGATTGTTTATTAAATATACCATGGAAACGTAGTACTAAATTAAGTAACGATTTAATTTATGCACAAGATGTTTTGGAAGCAGATCATTATGGTTTAGAAAAAGTTAAAGAACGCATTGTCGAATATTTAGCTGTGCAAATGAGAGTTAAAAAATCTCAAGGACCAGTAATTTGTTTGGTAGGACCTCCTGGAGTTGGTAAAACTTCGTTAGGAGAGTCAATTGCACGTGCTATTAAAAGAAGATTTTTAAGGGTCTCGTTGGGAGGGGTGCGTGATGAAGCGGAAATTCGTGGTCATAGGCGTACTTATATCGGTGCTATGCCAGGCAAGATTATTCAAAAAGTCAGCAAATCAAAGGTAAATAATCCATTATTTTTATTAGATGAGATAGATAAAATGTCATCGGATTTTCGTGGTGATCCAGCATCAGCATTATTGGAAGTATTAGATTCTGAGCAAAATAATGCATTTAGTGATCATTATTTAGAGGTAGATTATGATTTATCAAAAGTGATGTTTATAGCAACAGCTAATTCTTTAAATATCCCGCATGCTTTATTAGATCGAATGGAAATAATTTGGATTGCTGGGTATACCGAGGACGAAAAACTAAATATTGCTGTTAAGTATTTATTACCAAAACAAATAAAGGCTGCTGGCTTAAAAGATCATGAATTGCAAGTTACTGATCAAGCAATAATGGAAATAATTCGTTATTACACCAGAGAAGCTGGAGTGCGTAGCTTAGAACGTGAAATTGCTAAATTGTGTCGTAAAATTGTAAAACATTTATTGTCTAATCAGGAAGTTACTAGTTATAAAATAGATGCTAGTGGTTTAGAAGAACATTTAGGAGTACGACGTTATCGTTTTGGCCAAGTAGAACCAACAACCCCTGGACACAAGAAAGATTGGGTTGGTCAAGTTATAGGCTTAGCATGGACTGAGGTTGGTGGTGAGATTTTAACTATAGAAGCTGCTGCAGTTAAAGGTGATGGTAAAGTTATACGTACCGGAAAACTTGGTGAAGTTATGCAAGAATCTATTCAAGCTGCTATGACAGTTGTACGTAGCCGAGCTGCTTCTTTGGGTATAGCTGATGATTTTTATAAAAAACATGATGTGCATATTCATGTTCCAGAAGGAGCCACTCCTAAAGATGGTCCATCTGCTGGGATTGCCATGTGTACGGCGTTAGTTTCGTTGTTTAGTAATATTCCTGTTAGAAAAGATGTAGCAATGACTGGTGAAATAACTTTACGTGGTAAAGTTTTGCCAATTGGTGGTTTAAAAGAAAAATTATTGGCAGCTAGAAGAGCTGGGATCACAACAGTTATTATCCCAGAAGAAAATGTGAGTGATTTGAAAGAAATTCCAGAAAATATTTATCAGGGTTTAAAAATTCATCCGGTTAATTGGATTGATCAAGTTTTAGACATTGCTTTAGAATCTACCCCAAAACCAGCTGGATTAAATAAAAAGAAAAAATCTATTAAAAAATCTATTAGTACCAAACCAGCTGTTGCGGTACGTAAAAATCGTCGTAAAGGTGTCGAAATAATTAGTCGGCATTAATATATTATTCTATTCGTTCACGTGGTGCAGTATTTTTTAAATTTATTACGCACCATTCAGAGCGTTAATAGATTAACAGTGAGTTCTATTCTTTCAGGATGCTTCA